>CAJXDX010000214.1 GCA_913052275.1 uncultured Pseudomonadota bacterium
CCAGGGAAGTTATAGAAATAATTCAACTTGAAAGCAAACGCAGCACATGGGTGCTTCATCTTTCCGGAGGCCAGCGGCAGAGGCTGGCGATGGGGGTTGCAATACTGCCCCTTCCTCAAATCCTGATTCTTGACGAACCTACCACCGGGCTTGATCCAAATGCCCGACGTGATCTCTGGAAAATTCTTGAGAGTTTCAAAGCAACAGGAACAACTCTTATTCTCACCACACATTACATGGAAGAAGCTCAATATCTTTGTGAGCGAATCCTGATGATGGATCAGGGGAAAATACTTGCCGAAGGAAGCTTGAGTCATTTGCTGGATAAGTTTGGAGAGGGAGATTTGATAGAGTACGTGATTGAGGGTGCTTTCCCGACTGAGAAAGCTAAACAGCTTTCCGGTGTGCTCAGTTGTCGCTGGGATGAAAATACAGGAGAAGGACGATTGACTGTAAAAAACATTTCAGAAACGCTGCCTTTATTTTTACAGCTGGTTGAAAAATCATCAATTTCTTTAACTTCGCTGGAGTGCAGAAGACGCACTCTGGATGATTTATTTCTGGCAATGAGCGGGAGGCATTTGGATGATTAAAATACTCATTCGATTGATTCTGTCACAATTCAAAATATTCTTCCGTGAACCAGGAGTAGTTTTCTGGTCATTTGGATTCCCATTACTGATGGCCTGGATTTTGGGTATTGCCTTTGCCAACAAAGGAGAGGCACTGCATATTGTTGCAGTTGTTGATGAAAGTCCGGATGCGAGTTACAGTCTTCCGGAATGGCTGCTTGAAAAAACCGGAGCTAATTCAACGAAGTATAGTGCTGAGTCAGGACTTGAGTGGCAGGTTGGAGAAAATAATGGAGAGCAGGCACGTTTCCGATTTAAGTCTATGAATGAGGATGAGGCAACCAGGGCACTCAAACGAGCACAGATTTCTCTTTGGATGTTGGGAAACCCTGGAGAAGGGATCCAATATCACTTCGATCCTGACAACACTGAGTCCAGTCTGACGTTTTTGCTTTTGGAGAGAGCATTCAGGGAACAGGGTTCTACAGAACCACAATCAGAAATACAGCCAGTAACAATGAAAGGAAGTCGCTACATTGATTTTTTAATTCCTGGTTTAATGGCAATGTCCATCATGAATGCATGTTTATGGGGGATTGGCTGGAGCCTGATTGATTTGAGAATTAAAAAACTGCTGCGCCGCATGGTTGCAACTCCGCTTAGAAAATCAATATTTCTGCTCTCACACGGGTTGAACCGCATGATTCTTAGCGCCGCCGAACTGCTTCTGCTATATGGCTTTGCCTATTATTATTTTGGAATTATAATTCAAGGAAGTCTGTGGGCATTGTTGCTGGTTTTTTTAAGCGGTTACAGCGCGTTTGCCGGTATTGCGGTTCTTATCTCATGCCGTGCACAAAACACCCACAGCGGTAATGGACTGATTAATTTTGTGACTCTGCCAATGTTTGTCCTTTCTGGTATATTTTTCAGTTACCACAACTTTCCTGACTGGCTCACTCCGTATGTAGAGGTACTCCCACTGACCATGCTGGCCAATTCTCTGCGAGGAATCATAACTGAAGGCATTGGTTTGTATGATGTAATTCTGCCTTCAATCGGCCTGGTTGGTATCGGTTGTGTTTGTTTCGCTCTTGGACTCAGATTATTTTACTGGCATTAAATTCATCAAACTTTATATCAGTACAAATACTCTAAATCAGGAAACTGCTTGCCTTCACTTCCTAAACACCAAGTTTATATAAACGACAGCGCCAAACTTATATATTTTCGAGCGCAATCCCAAATTTGTGCCGAATCATACGCTGCAGCAGAAGATCATTTTCCAAACCTGCAAAACGGATCTCGGTTCTTATTTTGTCCCGGATCATAACCAGGTCCTGTTCTGTCCTGCTTAACTCAATTTCATTGCTTAAATTGAGATGAGTCAATGTATTCAGCACATCCCGCCTTAATCGGTTTTTGAGATGCTGCAGTTGCTGCTCGGTAATTCCGGTAAGAATTCCCTCAATTTCTGACTGGTTGTGACCCATCATGGAGAGTTTTATCCAGATGGAATACAGATCTTCCCGGCTGTCTTCAGGTGACTGTTGACCAAGTCCCGGAGGCACTCCAATCAAAAGAGCCACTAATAAAACCACCAGTACAACTTTGGTTTTAAATGCCATTTTCTCCTTCTTAATTATTATTTGTTCCAGATTCAAAATCTGAACGTTATCCTGCATATTAAAATGGACAACGCCAGCCTTCTATCTGCCAATAGGACATACCTTGCCGTTACAATCAGCAATTGTTTACAAAATTGTGCGTATTGCACCGCATTAGGCGGAACACTTCACATGAACATTTCACTGTATTTGTTACGACAACAGTATGTCTATTTTATATAAGAGCATTAATCTGGATTCCTCTGTGGAAACACCACACCATCTCTGAATGAAGCAGAGTGAATTCCGGACGGAACTCTCCATGTCATCCAGACGGAAAGCAATCCAAATCTCATAGTTCAATATCGGCAGAAAAACCGAAAACTTTAAGGAGATATATGTGGGGATGGATGAAAGGCCAGGTTTAATGAATCGCCTGGTTCAGCTGGTTATCAGCGGTTGCTTTTTAAAATTTTTACAAGTCCTCCGTTTGGACCAGGGACAGAACCCTTGACCAGCACTATTTTTTCTTCAGCAAGTATTTTGACTATCTTTAACCCCAGTTGTGTTACTTTGCTGTTGCCATGGCGGCCATGCATTTTTTTCCCTTTAAAAACACGGGAAGGAGTAGCACACTGTCCAATACTTCCGGTACCGCGATGTCCACGGTGTCCATGACTGGCAGGTTGGCCATGAAAACCATGACGCTTCATAACTCCGGTAAAACCCTTGCCTTTGGAGTTTCCAGAAACAGCGACACTTTCACCTTCAGTGAACAGATCAACACCAAAAACCTGACCGACTTCAACTTGATCAATATCCTCTACTTCAAATTCACGCAGGAATCTGGTGGGGGAGTTATCTTTAAAGTGTCCTTTTGCAGGTTTGTTCAATTTACGCTC
>CAJXDX010000215.1 GCA_913052275.1 uncultured Pseudomonadota bacterium
CTTACAGACATTCTGTACCATAGCAATAAATTATAAGTTTATAAAAGTGCCTTAACCCGGCTGAATTCACACAGTTCCAGACGATTATCTTTTAGTATCCTGAATTTCAAGGATAATAAGTATAACTACCCCCCTAAAAACTGTTCAGTCAAATCTTGTCTCAATCTATAAGGGTTTGTAATATAGCTTTGCCTGATGTTCAACCATGCTTTAATTTAAAAAATTTTAACAATGAAAACCACAGATATTGTAGTTGTAGGCGGAGGGATAATTGGATTTTCCCTTGCTTATGGACTTGCAAAAAAAGGTGCGCATGTGAACGTGCTTGATAATGTAAAAGGCATGTACAGCGCTTCACGTGGAAATTTTGGTCTGGTTTGGGTACAGGGTAAGGGACAAGGTATGCCCCATTATGCTGAATGGACATTGCAAGCCTCCAGAGAATGGCACAATTTTTCCGAAGAATTGTCTGATGCATCCGGGATTGAGATTGATTATCAACAGCCCGGAGGATTTGAGGTATGTCTGGGAGAAAAAGAATGGTCTATGCGAAAAGCAGAGCTTGAGCAACTGCGAGATGAATTTCCCGGAGGCAATTATGATTATCAGATGCTGGACCGGAAGCAAATGCAGGAATATATTCCGAAAATGCGCCTTGGGGAAATTGTAACCGGAGCTTCATATTGCCAGCATGACGGCCACCTCAATCCACTGAAACTATTGACTGCCTTGATCGCAGCCCATAAAGAAACCGGAGCCGAGCTTTATACAGATCAAAAGGTTGAGTCTGTTTCATACAGGAACAAGTGTTTTGAAATTAAAACCGCAAAAGACAATTATTCAGCAAAAAAAGTGGTTCTTGCATGCGGGTTGGGAATAAAAGAGCTTGCTCAGCAAGTTGGTCTAAAAATACCGATTCGTCCTCAGCGTGGACAAATACTGGTTACAGAAAGAGCAAAACCCTCACTTGAATTTCCCTTTGTCACCATCCGCCAGACTCATGAAGGATCATTTATGCTTGGCGCTTCCCATGAAGAAGTTGGCTACAACACAGAAACGACTCTTGACCAGATGCGAAAGATTGCAACTCACACGGTACAAACTTTTCCTGAACTTTCACGCCTGCAGCTGATTAGATGCTGGGGGGCGCTGCGCGTACTTACACCTGATGCAAAACCTGTGTATGTAGAATCTGAGTCATGCCCCGGCGCCTATGTTGCAACTTCTCACAGCGGAATAACGCTGACACCTCTCCATGCGAGAATATTACCAGCATGGATTTTGGAAGGAACTACTCCGGAAGGTTTTGAACAATTCCATTCAAATAGATTTGATGCTTAAACGATACGGCAAATCACGAGGCAAATCTGTAACCCTTTGGTTTGAAGACAAACCGGTTCAGGCAGTAGAAGGTGAAAGCGTAGCAGCCGCGCTGTTGACATCCGGAGTTAAATACTTGCGTCATTCTCAGGTCAGTGCAAAACCTCGCACACCTTACTGCTGGATGGGCTCGTGTTATGAATGTCTGCTTGAAATAGATGGGGAGCAGAATCAGCAAAGTTGTTTAATTACCGTCAGGGATGGAATGCGCATCTTCAGACATTCATCGGCTACAGAAAAAACCTGATGGGGGAAAAATTTGACCTGGTAATTGTAGGTGCAGGACCTGCCGGGATGGCAGCAGCAGTAGAAGCAGCAGGGCATAAGCTTTCAGTACTAGTACTTGATGAACAGCCGGAAGAAGGAGGACAGATTTATCGTTCTGTCAGCACAACTGAAAGACTGCGTCCTGAAACTTATGCTCTGCTGGGTGATGATTATCAGAATGGGAAAAAACTGCAATTGTCATTTCAGCAAACAGGAGTGAAGTATCTCAGCAACGCAATTGTTTGGAATATTGAACCAGACATGACAGTTAATTATTTGCATAACGGGTCCACCCATCAGGTCGCAGCATCACGTTTGCTGATTGCGACCGGCGCGCAGGAACGTCCTGTACCGATTCCCGGATGGACACTTCCGGGTGTGATGGGAGCAGCAGCGGCAGATGTGCTGCTCAAGTCCTCAGGAGTTGTTCCTTCCGGAAAAATCGTTTTGGCAGGAAGCGGCCCACTTTTATGGCTGGCTGCCTCCAGGCTTGCTGAAGCAAAGGCGGAAATATCGGCAGTGCTGGAAACTGTAAATTTTTCAAATTACCTGAAGGCTCTGCCTCACCTGCCGCTGGCCCTGCCGTCAGCTGGATATTTGCTGAAGGGCCTGCGGATGAAGTCTCTTGTAAGCAAGGCCCGTATAGAAGTGATTTCAGGAGTAGCTGATTTACGTGCAGAAGGTACAGAGGAGTTACAAAATCTGCACTTCAAACATCGAAAAAAATACAGGAATATTGAAGTTGATACACTGCTACTGCATGAGGGTGTTGTTCCAAATATTCAGCTCAGCAGTCATATGGGCTGCGAGCATGATTGGAATGAACTCCAAAACTACTGGCATCCGGTACTGGATGAATGGGGTAACACAAGTATTGATGGTGTAGCAGTAGCAGGAGACTCGGGAATCGTGGCTGGAGCTCAGGTTGCAGAAGCTTCGGGACATCTGGCCGGACTTGAAGCCTCATATCAGTTGGGCATGATTTCGAGAAGTCAAAGAGATGAAGATGCAGCAATTTTTCGCAGAAAAATAAAACACCATAATGCTGTACGTCCATTCCTGGAGCACCTTTACTCTCCAAATCAGGCTATTCATGTACCAAAGAATAATTCAACTCTGATCTGCCGCTGTGAAGAAGTTACAGCTGGACAGATTCGCAAGTCTGTGGAATTGGGGGCGCTTGATCTGAACGGAGCAAAAGCCTACACTCGCTGCGGAATGGGGGCATGCCAGGGAAGAATGTGTGGACTTGCTGCTGCAGGAATTATTGCTGAAGTATTGGGGAAATCGCCTCGGGATGTTGGTTATTACAGATGCAGGGCTCCTGTCAAACCCATAAATTTGGCCCAGCTTACTGAGGCTGGAAATGAAACCAGCGTCTCTTAGAAAAGACCCGCTTGCGGTTTAGA
>CAJXDX010000216.1 GCA_913052275.1 uncultured Pseudomonadota bacterium
ATAATCTTTCAGGAACCAGTTCTTATTTTTTCGAGTATCATGAAGCAAATGGTAAATAAAATCTGTTTCTTTGTCTGTATGAAATGATTTTTTCAACTCTTCACGAAGTGAAACAAGGTAATAGTTTCTTTTCTGATGCTTCAGCAGTTTCCTGATTTCCGCAATGGCTTCCCGGTGTCTTGATGCCTGAAGCAGAACGCGGATTTTTTGAAAAAGCCACGCGTCTTTCATTTTTGATTCAGGAGTCAGTCTGATACTCTTCAACGCTTCTTCGTGATTTCCAAGCTGAAGATGACATTTTGATTGTATTATTCGCGAACGGCTCCATAATCCTTTATCTGCCCACGCTTTTGGATTAGACAAAAACTTCAAACGCTGCAGCAGTTTCTTGCAGTCTCCTTTTTCATAGTAATCAAAATAAGGTTTCCATGAGTGTGTATTATGCGCATGGACTGTATTGAATGAATTAAAAAGAACAAGAACCATAAAGAATGCAACTGCTGGTCTGAAACAGTACCTGATTAATTGTTTGGTTGGCCAGTTGCATTCGGTATAAATGAGCTTGCTTTGAGAAAACATGACTTGTGTCAGTTGGTATAGTTGGTGCTTTGTTTGGATGGAATAAGAAATAAATGCTGCTCTTAAGATACTAAAAAAGCAAGAGCAAATATCTTGCCTGACGTCTTCACATGTTTTGATTAAAGGGAAATTCTGATGACAACAAAAACAACAGGAAATGATGAGCTTTATGAAAAAAAGCAAAAAAATGATTTTCCAGATGAATCTTCCCAAACTGACTCCATGCAGCCCTTAATCATCAAGCAGGCGCCAAGTAATCCAAAAGGCACACAGTCATTACCTTATAATTTTGGTTCAGAAACTTATAGTGTTTACAGTAACCTGAATAATCCGTTTATGGTGGGTATTCTTGCTGCGGACACAGATACCATCCAATTGGATCCAATAAAAACCCAAAGCCTTTTTCAGCAAATGGAAAAGAAATCAACATATTCCATTGAATATCCGCTAAACATTTCTGCCCACAAAAAAAGAAAAGTCACTTCTGCTGTTCAACGTTCTGCTGAGGAAAAAGAAAAAAAGCCAAAAGCCAGTGAAATCATGATGAAAGGTGCTTCATCAGAATATCTGCCCAAGGAAAAACTGAAGGAAGACAAACTCAAACTAAGTGTATATATTGAAAATTTTTTTGATCATCTGTTAAAACGTCTTGGAGAACATCCAGGCGAACTTCCAACTATTATCAATGAACTTGTGCCATTATTTGTTGAGCACAAGATTAGAATCCGTTTTTATAAAGCATTTCATCAAATTCGAAATCTGCCTGAACTAATTAAAACACTGAAAAAGATCAGTGATGACTGTGAACTGGAAAACTTTGAGCTTTTCTGCAGCGCCCTTTTTGTCTTTTACAGTTCTAAAATGAGCTGAAAGTTATTTCCATAGCACGTAGCCATTCCTAACCCTCGCTCTTAGCTTGCTAAATGAGGCCGTCCTGTATCGAAGTTGATCTGAGCATTCTTACACATAATCTCAAATTGATACGAGAACACATCGATAACCGTCCAGTGATGGCAGTCGTGAAATCTAACGCATACGGTCACGGATTAGTCAGGGTTGCACATCTTTATGAACAACTCGGTGTTAACTCATTAGGTGTGGCTTTACTGGAAGAAGGAATTATCTTGCGCAAGTCAGGAATTTCCCTGCCTATTGCAGTATTCGGTGGGGTGCTGATGGAACAGATTCCGGAGTTGCTGGAATGGGACCTGGAATTTTTTGTCCCTTCTACTGAAGTGCTTAATGATACAGAAAATTTATGTAAAGCCCAAAATCGGCATGCAACAGTTCATCTCAAAATAGACAGCGGTATGGGAAGGATCGGAACAATTGCTGAAAATTCTGAGAGTTTGATAGCATCAGCATTGGATGCAGAACACATAAATATTAAAGGAGTATGTTCGCATTTTGCCTGTGCAGATAATCCTGATGATCCAATGACACTTGAGCAGATAGACAGGTTTTTAGAAGCTGTTTCAGTTTTTGAGAGATTAGGTGCAAGTACCCCATTAAGACATATAGCAAACTCCGGAGGTGTGCTGTATTTCCCACAGTCTCACCTGGATATTGTCCGACCAGGGATAATTTTATATGGTGTATACCCGGAACCGGCATGTCCCCGTATCCTCGAACTAAAACCTGCACTGCAGTTAAAATCACAGGTTTCATTTCACAAATCTGTTCCTCCAGGATTTTCAATCAGTTATGGTGCTACCTGGACTTCAGAAAGTACTGCAGAAATTTCCACTATTCCGCTTGGTTATGGAGACGGTTATCGCAGGCAACTTTCAAACTGTGGTGAAGTGCTTATAAACGGGAAACGCCGTCCGATAGTCGGTAGAGTTTGTATGGATCAGTTTATGGTTAACTGTGAATCTGAGAATCAAAATGCAGGAGACGAAGTTATACTTATTGGTGAGCAGGGTGGTCTGTGCATTACAGTCGAAGAGATATCAAGATGGGCAGAAACAATTCCATATGAAATATTGACAAATCTGAATGAACGCTTACCCCGAATCTATGCAAACTAGCAATTGATGATTTTGGCTGGAAGTTTTCAAAAAAAACCAGTATTCTCCACACTTTTTTCTTACAAAAGAACAAAAAGCTGTTTAATTGAGAATTTCTTCTTAATTTGATTTTCTGCCGTTTACATATTACAGATTTTTTGACTGGTAAAGGAAAAGTATGGATGGGAGTACATTGGCTGTAACTCTGGCAGTTATTCACATATTGTGGATTCTGCCGACAGGTTATCTATTAGTGATCAGCATGTTGCGCAAAAATTAAATAATTCTTATTTGGTTGTTTTTTTCAAACATTTTATTCGTGCCGTATCATCCTCGTACGATAGAACCTTGTAGTCCCTGCCGCAGCTTTCAAAAGCATGAATCTTCAATTCTTCGGCAGTTCTGGCCTTCACATAAATTTCCTTCAATTTAGTCTCACAAGCTACCGCAA
>CAJXDX010000217.1 GCA_913052275.1 uncultured Pseudomonadota bacterium
TTCCAGAACTTTTGGATGCTCTACTAACCTGGCTTCAATCTCAAATGGGGAACACCAGATTCCACCTACTTTCATCATATCATCACTGCGCCCTCCATAAAAATAGTATCCTTCTTCGTCCTGATGATACGTGTCTCCAGTATTTAGCCATCCACCTGCAATTGTCTCTGCAGTCTTCTGCTCATTATTCCAGTAGTATTTACAGGTTGAATCACCACGGATTAATAAGCGACCCTCCTCACCCTGTGAAACTTCTTCCCCGTTTTCATCAACAATTTTAGCATCATATCCCGGAACCATGCGTCCGCTGCTCCCTGCTCTGATATCATCCGGACTATTTGAAATGAAGATATGCAATGCTTCCGTGGACCCAATTCCATCGAGAATGTCCGTTTTCGTCTGTTCTTTCCATCGGCGCAATATATCAGCTGGCAGGGCTTCACCTGCGGAAACAGAGATTCTTATCGAAGACAAGTCTGGGCTTACAGAAGAACTGCCTGAGCCAGATTTAAGTTCCTGCAGCTGTGCAGCATAAAGAGTAGGCACTCCGAAAAATATCGAAGGACTGAATCGTTGAATTACATCAAAAGTTGACTGCGGAGTTGGACGTTCCGGGAATAAAATGCAGGAAGCTCCTGACCATAAAGGGAAGGTCATCGCGTTTCCCAAACCGTATGCAAAAAAAAGCTTTGCTGCTGAAAAACAAACATCTTCTTCTCTCACTCCAAGTGTGTCTTTGCCGTAATGCTGACTT
This sequence comes from uncultured Pseudomonadota bacterium, assembly GCA_913052275.1. Lineage (GTDB taxonomy): Bacteria > SAR324 > SAR324 > SAR324 > NAC60-12 > Arctic96AD-7. The sequence goes on from CAJXDX010000217.1 coordinate 755, forward strand.
GTGACTACCATGTCACGATGGCTGTGAACAACTCCTTTAGGCTTTCCTGTTGTTCCTGAAGAGTAGAGCCAGAAACAATCATCAGGCGCAGAGGCTGGCGCAGCATCGAGCTCTAATGAGGCTGATTGCAGCTGTTCAAGAAAGCTTCCGGAAACTCCTTCGGTAAGACATGAATGATCCGGACTCCTGGAAACTTGAGACAAAGCTGATTCTACTTCAGTCTTGAATTCCGGAGAGTAGAATACTGCAGCACACTCTGAGTCCTCAATAATGTACACATAATCATTGGAACGGAACAGCGTGTTAAGCGGAACTGGAATGTAACCTGCCTTGATTGCACCCCAAAACAAATAGAAAAATTCAGGAGAGTCTTTGACCACCATCAGCAGCCTGTCCCCGGAATTAAGGCCCATGTTTTTGAGTACATTCCCAGATTGGTTGACCCTCTCAGAAAGTTGTCCATACGTCACCTCTTCACCTGAAGTTGTGCGTATGATAATTTTTTCCTTCCTGCCTTCATCAAGGTGGCGGTCAATAAAGGGAACTGCCACGTTAAATTCCGGGGGGAATTCAATCTTTGCTGGACTAGTGGAAGTATCTATAATCACAGTGTTTTTTATCATTTTTTACCTGAATAATGTGATTATCTCTGACATTTCTTGTGAGCTGCCTTCCAAAATTTGCTTCACTCAACTTAACATTATCAGCAGAAAGAACATACTGGCCTGATTACATTATTTGGAAATGCATCAAAAAAATGATGACTCAACTGAAGGCAGAATTCATAAAATAAATTATTAAACGCCAAGGCGACTTTATTTCAGAGTTAGAATATGAAGAGTTAAATTCTAATTTCCCAGTTAGTTTATGAACGTAATTTAATTGAAACGCACATACTCAAACTCAAAAGACTGACGATTAATCCTGCCTTTTGGCGGAGCAATCCATCCTGCTATTTTTCCAGGTTCAGTAACAGGTTTCATCAAAGACTGAACAAATGATTGATCACTGTCTGAAGGAAGCCATTCATCACATCGTTTCTCCCATTCCTGCTGAGAAATAATGCCCCCTCCAGGGTCTGCATTAATATTGGAAAAATGACCGATATTTCTGTTAAATGCACGGTGGGGAAGCTGGAAGCGAAAATCATGACCTGAATTCTCAATTATTTTATTCCATCGTCTTATCCCTAAATCGCAGTCCGCAATGTAGTCATCACGAAGACGTTCATTGATGGCATTAAGTGCAGGAGATTCATTTTTAACAATCTTATCTTCACTAACTTCAAACACTGGGTAACTTGCATCATGAAGTAAATGATCATCATTAATCCTTGCTTCATCTAATCGCCCCTTGAGACTTGTATTGTAATATGTTGCCGCGTTGGTAGAAATCTCCTGGCCAAATAAATCAGTGGAAACACTAAAATGGAAATTAAGATATTTTTGCAGTGTGGGCAGATCTATTCCTCCATATTCTCTAACGTCATAAGTTTTGTATTCATTCATCAATTCACAAGTTCTCTGAACTATGCGTCCTACACCGCTTTCTCCTACAAACATGTGATGTGCTTCTTCGGTCAGCATAAACCGGCATGAACGTGACAAGGGATCAAATGCAGACTCTGACAGCGAAGCCAGCTGAAATTTGCCGTCACGGTCAGTAAAATACGTGAACATAAAAAAAGAAAGCCAGTCCGAAGTTTTTTCATTAAAGGCGCCCAGAATACGTGGTTTGTCCTGATCTCCGGAATGACGTTCCAGCAGGAATTCTGCTTCTTCCCTACCATCACGTCCAAAATAAGCTTGAAGCAGATAAACCATGGCCCACAAATGTCTTCCTTCCTCAACATTAACCTGAAATAGATTTCTTAAATCGTATAGTGAAGGACATGTTTTACCCAGATGCCTTTGCTGTTCAACTGAAGCGGGTTCAGTATCACCCTGTGTTACTATCAATCGTCTCAGCTCTGAGCGATATTCCCCGGGAACTTCCTGCCAGACAGGCTGTCCTTTGTGTATACCAAAATCAATTTTTCTGTTGCGGTCTGATGGTGTGAGAAAAATCCCCCAGCGATATTCAGGCATTTTAACATAATCAAAATGAGCCCATCCCTGTTTTTCCACGCTGACGGCAGTACGCAGATAAACATCAAGCTCAGAACTTTGATCCGGTCCAAGTTCTTCCCACCAGTCAAGAAATTTAGGCTGCCAGTTTTCCAAAGCTCGCTGGAGTCTTCTATCACTGCTTAAGTCAACATT
>CAJXDX010000218.1 GCA_913052275.1 uncultured Pseudomonadota bacterium
AATGTCCAAGTTCATGAATGAATATCAGAATTCCAAGAACAATCAGAAATGCTATAAGTGTTGTCAGCATGTTGAACTAAATGTTTAAAATGAACTTATTCGAATTTATAACCAGCCTGCCTGAGTGTGGTTCTGGCTGAAGACAAGTCCTGTGTTCTTACTAAAATATAATCTGTATCAAATGTCGATATTGCAAAAATACTGATGTTTTCTTTTGCAAGTATATCAGAAATGCCAGCCAAAATTCCAGTCAGATTAAAGTCGAGCGGGCCTGCCACTTTTATGCATTTCCACCCTTTGGAGCTTTGCAGGCTTTGAACTTCGATTACTTCTGAACATACCAGTGACAGTTCATTCTCTGTTTTACTGACACTGTAATAATTACTTTTCAGGATTTCTTCAGGAATCGATGCATCAGGCGATAATTTATGAATTGTGAAAGTCTCAAAAAGCACGGAAAGAACAAGATTTGCTGAGGCAGTAATTTTTTGCATTTTGTTAATTAACTGCCTGGCTTAAGACATGATTTTCATGGCCTGTTCCCTGCCCCACTGGTCTGCCTTAACTGCGTCTTCAATGGTACGTATGTACTTGAGAAATGAGGGCACTTCAGGAAGTGAAATTGTTTTATAAAACTGCTGCATCACTGAATGCAGAGTTTTTGAGATATCCAAAAAATTGATGTCTTCCTCAAGAAAAGAAGCAACCACTTTTTCGTTTGCACCATTCAGAACTGCAGGGGCTCCTCCTCCCTGCATGGCAGCTTTTATTGATATTGACAGGCAGGGAAAGCGCTTAGGGTCAATTGCCTCAAAATGGAGAGCTTTCAGTGATACCGGATCCATACGTGGAATTTTCAAGGGCAGTCTCTCCGGCCATCCCAGGCAGTGGGCCAGCGGAACCCTCATGTCAGGCAGTCCCATCTGTGCCAGGAAAGAACCGTCAACAAACTCAACCATTGAGTGAATAATGCTCTCACGGTGCATGACTACTTCTATGTTTTGCACCGGAGTATTGAACAGCCAGTGTGCTTCGATGACTTCCAGTCCTTTGTTCATCATTGTTGCGGAGTCGATGGTTATTTTCCTGCCCATTTCCCAGTTGGGATGATCCAGTGCCTGAGCAGGAGTTATATGTTCAAACTCATTCAGCGGGCGGTCCCTTAATGATCCTCCGGATGCGGTAAGAATAAGCCGGGCAATACTTTCAGGAGGTTCATTGTTAAGTGCCTGGAAAATAGCATTATGCTCGCTGTCTGCAGGCAGCAGTTTTGCTCCCGCTTTGAAGGCAGTTTGCATGAATAATTCTCCAGCCATCACCAGAGGTTCTTTGTTTGCTACCGCAACAGTCTTGCCTGCTTTTAAAGCTGAAAATGTAGGCTTCAAACCTGCAGCACCGACAATTCCGGACACCACCAGATCTACTCCTTGGTCTGTGGAGATCTGTATCAGACCTTTCATTCCGCAGACAAACTCCGTATCAGGAAATATTTGCCTTAACTCACCAGCCTGTTCATCTTTGTCCACACACACCAGCCTGGGCTGAAACTCCCTGATTTGTTCGGCAAGCTGCTCAATTGAGCTGCGGCAGGACAATGCTTCAATCCGGAATTGCTCAGGAAACTCCCGGACGACATCCAGTGTGTTTAATCCAATTGAACCGGTTGATCCAAGGAGGGTCAGTTTTTTCATAAGAAGCAGAAGTATTATTAGGCAGGGAAGAAAGAGAGGGAAGTGTTTCAGTAAAGTTAAGTTTTTGAATTTAATCAGCAGGCATTAAACTGGTTTATTGCCATTGCCGATCTTTTGCATTTATTAGACTGCTTTAAGATAACCGGATTTATAACAAGTAAATTTCAACCAAGTTTAAGCAGATAGTAAAAAACTGGTGCTGCAAGCATGTGTCCGTCAATCCTGTCCAGTATGCCTCCGTGACCGGGGAGGATTTTCCCTGAATCCTTGACATTGCAGAGCCGTTTAATCTTTGATTCAATTAAATCCCCAAACTGCCCTACAACTGCCAGAACCATGGCCAGCAGCATGCCGTAAAGCCAGAACATTGACATTGTAATCTCACCAAAAACTGCCCCTACAATACCTCCTCCCACAACACCGAAAAAACTTCCTTCCCAGGTTTTTTTCGGACTTATTGTAGGAGCCAGCATTGATTTACCAAATCGTTTTCCCCCAAAATACGCGAAAATGTCACTGAAGCTGATTACGAACAAAAGATAGAAAAGCAAGGCCGTTCCATCAGGAAGCTCTTTGATCAGCGTCATGTGCGCAAGGCTCCAGATTATCCAGACCATGCCGAACAAACCGAATCCCAGAGGAGTAAATTTGGAAAGCTCGTTTTTTGGCGTAAAAACTAATTCAATAATTATCCATCCTGCAACGCTGATCAATAATGTGGCATGAAGTCCTGACTCCCCTCCCAGTGCACCCAGCCCCATCAGAACAGCAGCAACGGGCAGCATCCATTCTGGAAGCAAAACTGTGGAATCGGTTTTGTCTTCCTTTCCAGCCAGCATGGCAGTAAGTTCCTGCGCTCCTATGAATGCAAGGACAAGAACAACCAGTCCTACAATAAAAGTTGGTGCAAATACCACTAAGGCGATACCCGCGGCAAGCGGGATTCCGGTTCTGAAACGTTTGGTCAATTCAGAAGAGGATGGGGCTTCGCTCATAGAAATTATTCAGGTTGATGCTTCAGTAAGGCGGCTTTTTTTTGATTTATCTGAAACCATACGTGAAACATGCTGTTTTGATTTGGAAATTACAGCGGAAGCGGTTGTTCGTCCCATTCGTCGTTTTCTGTTCTGGTACTCCAGAAGTGCCTTATGTAAATCTTCTTTGTTGAAGTCGGGCCAAAGAACTTCAGTAAAATAGAATTCCGCGTATGCTGCCTGCCAAATCAAAAAGTTGGAAAGGCGCAGCTCGCCGCTGGTGCGGATTATCAGGTCAGGGTCCGGTAAACCGGCAGTGTAAGTATT
>CAJXDX010000219.1 GCA_913052275.1 uncultured Pseudomonadota bacterium
CCTCAGATTGAAGTTACTTTTGATATTGATGCAAACGGAATTGTACACGTCAGTGCAAAGGACCTGGGAACTGGAAAGGAACAGGCGATAAAAATTGAGTCATCAGGCGGACTTTCTGAAGAAGAAGTTGAAAAAATGATCAATGATGCAGAACAGTTCGCGGATGAAGATAAAGCCAAGCGTGAAAGTGTGGAAGTAAAAAACCAGGCTGAAACCTTGATTTACAGTACTGAAAAATCTGTCAGCGAACTTGGTGACAAGCTGCCCGAAGAAGACAAAACAAAAATTGAAGCATGCACCGAGCAGCTGAAGAAGAGCGTTGAATCAGATGATATAGAAGCTATCAAGAGTGATATTGAGGCACTGAGTCAGGCTTCACATAAAATGGCAGAAATGCTGTACAGTCAGCAGCAGGAAAAACAGGAAGGCCAGGACCCAGGAGACGGAAGCGATCAGCAATCTGACAGTGAAGAAAAATCCGGCAAAGAAGATGAAGATATAGTTGACGCGGATTTTGAAGAAGTAAAAAAGTAAACAGTTTTTAGTTAAAGGAAGAATAGACGATATTGCATATGCTTGCACGGTGAATCTGTAAGCACTTTACGAATATTCATGGCAAAACGCGATTATTATGAAGTGCTGGGTGTGTCCCGTAACGCTTCAGAAGATGAACTGAAAAAAGCGTACCGAAAGGTCGCTATGAAGCATCATCCAGATCGCAATCCCGGAGATAAAAAAGCAGAAGAAAAATTCAAGGAAGCTTCAGAAGCTTTCGAGGTGCTTGGAGACAGGGAAAAACGTGCGCGCTATGATCAATTCGGTCATGCTGCCGAAGGACTGGGAAGCGGGATGGGCGGATTTGGTGGTGCAGGTGCAGGCGGATTTGGTGATGTTTTTGGAGATATTTTCAGTGAATTCTTCGGGGGTACTGGTGCTGGTCCGTCCAGTCGTGGTGAAAGGGGTTCTGATCTCCAGTACAATATGGAAATTTCTTTTGAGGATGCTGTTTTCGGAACTTCAAAAGAAATAGATGTTCCTCGCATGGAAACATGCGATGCATGCAGTGGTCTTGGTGCAGAATCTGAAAAAGATATAAGAATTTGCGGATCATGCGGAGGAACAGGGCAGCAACGGGTTCAGCAAGGATTCTTCAGCGTTGCCACTACATGCAGCAGCTGCAGCGGACGCGGTAAAACAATTGCCAAACCTTGCAAGACTTGTCACGGGAGGACTCGTGTATCCAATACAAAGCGCATAAGAGTAAATATCCCCGCCGGAGTTGATTCCGGTTCCAGGATCAAACTTTCCGGAGAAGGTGAGCACGGCGCAAATGGCGGTTCAAGCGGTGATCTTTACATAGTTTTAAGAGTAAATGATCATTCACTTTTTGAGAGAGATGGTGCAGACATCTATTGTGAAGTGCCCATAAGTTTTGCTCAGGCTACGCTTGGAACAGACCTGGAGGTTCCAACTTTGGAAGGGAAAGCCCGGCTAAAAATTCCAGCAGGTACACAAACTCACAAAATCTTCCGATTGAAAAACCAGGGCATTGCACAATTAAGAAGCAGCCAAAGAGGGGATTTGCATGTACGGGTTGTGGTGGAAACTCCGACTAAACTATCTGCACGTCAAAAGGACTTGCTGAAAGAATTTGATGATTGCTGTGATCAGGAAAGCAATCCAATTCAGGAAAGCTTTGTCGAGTCCATCAAAAATCTATTTTCCTGATTTCTTCCTTGATGACAGAAGCGCTTACAATCTGTCAGTTTTCTTCAATTTCAATTCAATTTAATTCATCTCCTTTAATCAGCAGTTCGTGCTGCAAATTATGAAGTAATCCAATGGCCATTTCGCATTCAATTAGAGAAATCATGCAGAAAGGTTCCTGGATCAGACAAATGTTTGAGGAAGGAGCACGTCTCAAGGCATTACACGGGGCAGAAAATGTATTTGATTTTTCTCTTGGCAATCCAATCCTTGAACCTCCTCAACAAGTGCACATTGAACTCCTCAAAGTGCTCAATAATCCGCAAAGTGGAATGCACCGCTATATGCCGAACGCGGGATTTCCTGAAACATGTGAATACGTTGCCGGCATAATGCGTCATGAGACAGGCTATCCTTTTGAAAGTGAGGATGTAGTAATGTGTGTTGGAGCCGGAGGAGGCCTGAATGTGGTATTTAAGGCTCTCCTTGAGCCTGGAGATGAGGTGCTGACATTGGCACCTTATTTTGTAGAATATGGGGCATATGCACGAAATCATGGAGGTCTGCTAACCACAGCCAGCACCACTTCTGAGTTTCAACCGGACCTGGATTCAATCGAAGAGAAGCTGAATGATAAGACAAAAATTGTTTTAATCAACAGTCCTAATAATCCTTCAGGCGCTGTTTATTCACAGCAGACATTAGATGCATTGGGCCAGCTGCTGCTTGCTAAAGAGAAAGAATTCGGTCACCCTGTTTATCTTGTCTCAGATGATATTTACCGCTATCTGGTATTTGATGGTTTAACCAACTGCAATGCTTTTCTGAGCTATCCAAACTCCATATTAGTTAATTCGCATTCCAAGGATTTAGGACTTCCCGGGGAGAGAATTGGATACATTGCAGTACATCCTGAAGTTTCAGAACGGCAGGAGTTGCGTGAAGCGCTGGTTCTCTGCAATCGTATTCTTGGTTTCGTGAATGCTCCTGCAATGATGCAGAAAATATTGCCCCGGCTCGGAAATGCACGTGTAGATGTTTCTGTCTATCAGAAATTGCGTGACAAGTTTTTGTCAATGCTCAAGGAGTTGGGGTTCGAAACAGTAAAACCTCAGGGGGCTTTTTATGTTTTCCCCAAATCTCCAGATCCTGATGACGTTGCCTTTGTCAAAAGGGCACAGCAGGAAAATATATTGCTTGTTCCAGGCTCAGGTTTTGGAGGCCCTGGTCATTTTCGTATTTCACTTTGCTGTGATCCTGATACCATCGATAATTCTCGTCCAGG
>CAJXDX010000220.1 GCA_913052275.1 uncultured Pseudomonadota bacterium
AATATTGCCCTGGAAAACTCAGATCGTGAATGGAAAATGGAATCGGTTGAAAGGCATGAATTTTATGCTCAGTCACGAAATACTTATGCTGTGGTTGCAACATCAGAGAGCCGCCCTTATGGCTGTTTCATGATCACAAAAGGCGTGATTGGAGCGGACGGCAAGGTTGTTTAGCTGAATAAAGCAATTTAACGATTCTGATTGAAGTGAAAAATGGAGCTGGGACTGAACGATAAGGTAGTTCTGATTACCGGCGGAGCCCGGGGCATCGGAGCCGCAGCAGTCCGGGCTTTTCTGAATGAAAACTGTAACGTTGTCTTTGTAGATCGTGATGCTGAGTCCGGATCTGAACTGGCAAAATCATCAGGCCCCAACGGAAGGTTCATCGAAGCTGAACTTAATACGCCGGAATCATGCAGGCAGGCTGTGGAAAAGACGGTATCCTTTTTTGGTGGAATTGATGTCCTGGTAAATAACGCGGGATTTAATGATGGACTGGGTCTTGAAACTCCTCCTGAAGAATTTATGAATTCTGTGCGTACCAATCTTTTGCATGTTTATGCCATGACTCATTATTCCCTGCCACAACTCCGAAAAAGTCAGGGATGCCTGGTGAATCTTGGCTCAAAGGTCTCTGAAACAGGTCAGGGAAACACCTCTGCTTATGCTGCTGCTAAAGGTGCAATACAGGCTCTTACCCGTGAATGGGCAGTTGCCCTGGCACCTGACAATATAAGGGTAAATTGCGTCATGCCGGCAGAATGCCATACTGATCAGTATGAACAGTTTTTCCAGGCAAGGAAAAATCCTGAAGCAACCAGGCAGGCAATAGGAAATCTGGTGCCCCTTTCCCACAGACTTACAACACCTGAGGAAATTGCCCAGACTATAGTCTTTCTGTCCTCCGACTGTTCTTCACATACAACCGGTCAGCACATTTTTGTGGACGGTGGCTATACTCATTTTGATCGTGCAGTAGGTCATGATCATGAAAAATGGCAATGAGCAGGAATTACCTGATTGGAGTAGATGGCGGTACTGAAAGCATACGTGCCGGAGTGTTTGATACAACAGGGAACCCGCTTGCCTATGCCTCCACGAATTACAACACAAATTTCCCTTCTCCAGGCTGGGCTGAACAGGATCCACGAGACTGGTGGAAGGCACTAGCCGTTTCAGTTCGTAAAGCTGTTCACGAATCTGGAGTCGCTGCTGAACAGGTATCGGCATTGGCAGTCGATACCACCTGCTGCAGTGTTGTTGCTCTTGATGATTCAGGAGATCCCTTACGCCCTGCATTGATCTGGATGGACGTCCGCAGTGCGAACCAGGCAGAACAGGTGGCTGACTGTGCAGATCCGGCATTACGTGTGAACAGCAACGGCAAAGGTCCCGTCTCAGCTGAATGGATGATCCCCAAGGCACTTTGGTTAAAGCAAAACGAACCGGAAATATTTGAGAGTGCTGCCACTATATGCGAGTACCAGGACTATTTAAATTTTCATCTCACCGGGCGGCTTGTCTGCAGTATCAACAACGTCTCAACACGCTGGCATTTTGATTTTTCAGAAGGCAAAACAAATTCAAAGAGAAGTATTCCTGGATCTCTGCTGGAAAAACTGGAGCTAGCTGATCTTGCAGAAAAGTGGCCCGTGGAAGTGATCAGGCTTGGTGAAGTAATCGGCGGGTTGACGACAGAAGCGGCTGAACACCTGGGCCTTCCTGTCGGACTTCAAGTGGTGCAGGGAGGTGCTGATGCACAGATTGGAATGATAGGGCTTGGAGTGGTCAAGCCCGGCAGCCTTGCCTTGATCACAGGTTCATCACATTTGCAGCTTGGCTTAAGCGAAAAGCCATTTCATGGAGAAGGGATATGGGGTACATATGCTGACGCACTGCTTCCCGGACTTCACACCGTGGAAGGTGGTCAGACCTCTACTGGTTCCGTAATCAACTGGCTGAAAAATCTGTTTGGTGAGTCTGATTATTCATCCCTGAACAGGGACGCACAAAACCTGCCTCCAGGATCAGAAGGTTTGATAGTACAGGATCATTTTCAGGGTAATCGTACTCCGCACACGGATCCAAGGTCTCGTGGTGCAGTTCACGGTCTCAGTCTAAAACATGGCAGAGCACACCTTTTCCGTGCGTCAATTGAGGGAGTAGCCTTTGGCAGCGAATTGATTTTTGAATCAATGCGTGAAAATGGATTCCATCCGGAGAATGTAGTGATTTCAGGAGGAACAACACGCTCAGAACTCTGGCTACAAATACATGCCGACGTTTCAAACATTCCTATAACCCTGACCAGGAATCCTGATGCTCCATTACTTGGCTGCGCCATATTGTCTGCGGTGGGAGCAGGTTTCTACCAGGACATACCCTCAGCTGTCGAGACAATGGTGCAAATTGAGCGTGAAATTGAACCAAATGCTGAGCATCACGCTGCGTACAAGCCGTTTTTCGAATCTTACAAAAAAACCTACAGTGCGCTAAGAAACATCCGCAAAAATCTGGAAGACTGATCAATACAGTAATAGAACTTCAGGTAAAATTTCAGAATGTACATATGTTTCTTCTGGTGTATGAATCTTATCTAAACATTCACTTATTTTTCTTTAAACAGGTTTTTTGATTTTACCCCCCGAAAACCTGCATCCGGAATCCCGTGGATTTTCCCGGCTGTAAGCTGCTTTTAACAAGTCATATATAAAACAAGGTGAAAAAGCTGTTTTTAAATTTGACATTAAAGCAGAAAAAAATTACATTCCTCACATTATTCAACATATACCTGCTAAAAACCGCAAGTGCCTCATTCTTGATACCCTTAAAAAGAAAGGGGCATAAGGATAACAGATAAAAAATACGATTTTGATGAAGAATTGGAGCTTTTATGAGTGAACCCGTCATAAGTCTTGACAAAAAAACTGTGGTCGCAATGGTTCATTTACCTGCTTTACCCGGCTCTCCGGATTACGATCAAGAAGAGG
>CAJXDX010000221.1 GCA_913052275.1 uncultured Pseudomonadota bacterium
CGTAAACAGGAGTTTCTTCAGCAACTTCAATCATTTCGTCCAGTTCAACTGGAGCAAGCGATGGAGCGATTTTCCGGTAAATGGTTTTTGGAACAACACCGTGTTGTTTGTTGTACGCTTCCTGTTTTTGGCGTCGTTTTTCTGTTATGTCAATCGTGATCTGCATTGACTCAGTAATTTTGTCAGCATACATGATGACACATCCGTTCGCGTTACGGGATGCTCTTCCACAAGTTTGAATTAGTGAGCGCACAGAACGCAAAAACCCCTCTTTGTCAGCATCAAAAATCCCAACTAAAGAAACTTCAGGTAAATCCAGCCCTTCCCTGAGGAGGTTTATTCCAACTAAAACGTCAAACTCTCCCGCTCGAAGATCGTGCAAAATTTTGCTTCGCTCAACAACGTCCACATCAGAATGCATGTATCTTACTCTGACATTTAAATCTTCATAATATTCTGTCAGGTCTTCTGCCATGCGTTTTGTGAGAGTGGTTATGAGAACCCGTTCATTACGCTTTGCTCTCAAACGGATTTCATGCAGCATGTCGTCTACCTGTCCCAGCACCGGACGAATTTCAATTTTCGGCTCAAGCAAACCTGTTGGACGAACCACAAGTTCCGCCATCTTGCCTTTTGTCAACTCCAGTTCATAATCTCCTGGAGTTGCTGAAACATAAATCATCTGCTGCGGAAATTTTTCAAATTCCGGAAACTGAAGGGGGCGGTTATCCACTGCTGAGGGCAGGCGAAAACCATGTTCAACAAGAGTGGATTTTCTTGAGTAATCGCCTTTAAACATTGCCCGGAGCTGGGGAAGTGTCATGTGACTTTCGTCAATAAATATCAGTGAATCATCCGGAAAATAATTCAGCAAAGTTGCCGGTGGAGTACCTTCCTCCCTGCGGTCAATGATTCGGCTGTAATTTTCAATTCCAGAACATGACCCGGTTTGTTCTATCATTTCAATATCATATTCCGTTCGCTGAGTGAGTCGCTGCGCTTCCAGAATTTTGTTCTGCGCGTGAAGATCCTCGAGACGTTCCCGGAGTTCTTCACGAATCAAGTTCAAAGTTTCCGGAACATGCTCAGCTGGGGCAGCATAGTGAGAGGCAGGATAAATTACAAAATGCTGATAGGACATTTGCTTTTTACCTGTCAAGGGATCAAATCGCACAAGGCTTTCAATTTCATCACCAAACAGTTCCACTCGAATCGCCGACTCTGATTCTGCCAAATAAATATCAATCACATCTCCCCGCACCCTGAAAGTACCTCTGTGGAAATCAAGGTCGTTTCTGATGTATAGCAACTCTACAAGTCTTTTCAGAATGTACTGGCGTGAGATACGATCTCCCACTTTGAAAATCAGCAGCATTTTTTCATATTTTTCTGGTGAGCCGATTCCATAAATGCAGGAAACACTGGCCACAATCAATACATCACGACGTTCAAGCAGCGAGCGGGTTGCTGACAAACGCATACGATCCAGATCATCATTGAGTGCTGTATCTTTTTCAATATAAAGGTCGCGGCTGGGGACATATGCTTCAGGCTGATAGTAGTCATAATAACTGACAAAATATTCAACAGCATTTTCAGGAAAGAAGGACTGGAATTCGTTATAAAGCTGTGCCGCAAGCGTCTTATTATGCGCAATAACCAGAGTGGGGCGCTGAAGTTGCTGGACAACATTTGCCATGGAAAATGTTTTGCCGGAGCCCGTAATGCCCAGCAAAACCTGATGTTTATGTTCTTTTTCGATGCCATCAACCAAAGTCTTAATGGCCTGCGGCTGATCTCCGGAAGGCTTGTAATCTGATTGAAGCCTGAACTGCATGAAGTTTCCTTTAATTATCTATCACTTCCGGAGGCCAACTAACCAAGCCATCCGGGTAAATCACTTTCAAAGAATACAGTCCATGCGCAGGAGCAGTGCATCCGGCAAGATTTCGATCACCTTTATTTAAGGCTTTTTCAACATCAGCACAGCTTATGCGAGCCTGTCCTGCTTCAACCAGGGTTCCTGTAATTATGCGCACCATGTGCTGCAAAAAAGAGTTAGCCTCAATTTCTATTTGCAGTATAGAATTCTGAAAATTCGATTTGCCTATGGAAATTTCCCGAATGTCTTTGACTGTGTTTGGAGAGTTGCAATTTGAAGAACGAAATGCTGAAAAATCGTGTTCCCCGATTAAAACTTCAGCAGCCTGTTTCATCAGGTCAATATCTAAAATCTGACCTACCTGCCAGCTTTTATTTTTAGTAAATGGTGAATGGTAGGAATGATTGGAAATCAGATAACGGTATCTTTTTCCAATCGCATTGTGTCTCGCGTGAAAATCTGCTGATACAGTTTGAACGGATTTGACAACAATATCATCAGGCAAAACAGCATTCAACGCGGTGCACCACTTTTCAGGTGTTTTGATGTTTTTTGAAGTTGAATTAAAATTAGCCGTGTAGTTGAGAGCATGAACGCCGGAGTCAGTGCGGCCTGCACCATGCACTCTGACGGTCTCTCCTGTAAGATGCTGGATGGATTTTTCTAGGGTATCCTGGATTGTAGGGGAATCAGGTTGAACCTGCCAGCCGTGGTAGCAGGCTCCATCAAATGTCAGAAGGAGAAGCCAGTTTTGTGCAGAGGGCACGATTTTATTGGAAACATTATCCGTTTGCTTGTTCTGCCAGGGCGCGTACTCGCGAGGGGTCATTGCCAGTAACGCTGCCAATTTCTTTTCCTTCTTTAAGAAGAATTATGTATGGTATTCCGCGAACACCATAACGTGCAGCTGTTTGCATGTTTTTGTCTACATCAAGCTTGCACACTTTAAGCTTGCCTTGCATGTCATCGGCAATTTCATCAATCAGCGGAGCTAATGCCAAACATGGTCCACACCATCCTGCCCAAAAATCGACAAGCGTATAGCCGGATTTGGTTTCATCATCAAAATTTGAATCCTCAAGGTGAA
>CAJXDX010000222.1 GCA_913052275.1 uncultured Pseudomonadota bacterium
CTGGCACGTGCAAAACTGCAAGGAGAACAGCTTGTTGAACTGGAGGACATGCTGGTAACACAGTCTGTAAGCAATTCGGACTATCATTTCGGCAGCCGCATCACATTTGATGGAGAGGGACATCTATTTTTTTCAATTGGTGACAGAGGCTATCGTCCTAATGCCCAGGACCTGGGTACACATTCCGGTTCAATTCTGCGCTTAAAAATAGACGGCAGTGTTCCTGATGATAACCCCCTTGTTAACCGGACAGACGCACTTCCGGAAATCTGGAGTTACGGACATCGAAATCCTCAGGGTTTATTCTATGACAGGCAACAGAAGTGGCTATGGTCAATTGAACATGGACCACGAGGAGGAGACGAAATTAATCTCATAAATCCCGGACTGAATTATGGATGGCCCGTCATATCGTACGGCAAAGAATATTTCTCATTTGCTCAAGTTGGTGAAAGCACGCATAAAGAAGGCATGGAGCAGCCAGTCAAGTACTACGTCCCCTCGATTGCTCCCGGGAGCCTGATTGTCTATTCCGGAAAAGCCTTTCCCGACTGGAAGGGTAATCTGTTTTCCGGAGCCCTAGCAAAGAGACACCTGAATCGAGTGGAGATTGATCCGGACGGAAACGCCGTTGCCGAGGAACGCCTGCTTGAAAAGCTCAGGGAACGAATCCGTGCAATAGTCGAAAGCCCTGAAGGATGGATTTATCTTTCAACAGACATGGGAAAAATTCTCAGACTCAAGCCTGCTGAATAGTGTTAATTGATGTCACAGTTCATAAAACACAGTCCTGAATAATTAAGAAAATTTAAGTGAAAAAAGCAGTTATAATTGGAGTTGGTGCGGAACAGGGTTTGGGATCGCAGCTGGCAAAACGCTTTGCCTCCGAAGGATTGCATATTTTCATCGCAGGCAGAACACTTTCCAGGGTCCAGGAAAGGGCAAGTGAAATTGAACAGGCTGGAGGAAAAGCCACAGCAGTTTGTGCTGATGCATCAGATGAAGAGCAGGTCATCGAGCTTTTCCAAAAAGCCGGAAGTGATCTTAGTCTGGCAGTTTACAATGCCGGAAACAATTTTCCCGGTCAAATCATTGACATGGACGCAGACTACTTTGAAAATAGCTGGAAATCATGCTGCTACGGCGGCTTCCTGTTTGGACGTGAAGCACTGCGCCGCATGGTTCCAACTGGCGAAGGAACCCTACTCTTTACTGGCGCCAGCGCATCTCTGAGGGGTCGTCCGAATTTTGGAGCTTTCAATTCTGCAAAGGCCGGTCTGCGTACTCTTGCTCAGGCAATGGCCAAAGAATATGGCCCGCAAGGCATTCATGTTGGACATGTTGTAGTTGACGGTGCGATTGCGGGTGAAAAGATAATGAATCGAATACCGAATTTTGCAGAAAAACTGGATGAAGGACGGCTGATAAATTTAGAAGGAATTATTGATGGTTACGTGTTCCTTTACAAACAGTCTGCGCAGGCCTGGACTTTTGAACTAGATCTTCGTACTTCCAAGGAAAAGTGGTAAAATAAAAATGCTGTTCCAAAGCATCACCGAAAGCAGCTTAGCATTTTACTGATTTATCTGAAATCCTGTTTGAACGTAATGGAATCTTTTGAGAGTATTCCAATTATAGATATTGGAGAAATCGATAAGGCTAAGGAAGCTAAAATTGACACACTTGTTGAGCAGATCAGGAAAACATATGGAGAAATAGGTTTCGCATACATTGTCAATCATAATATTGATCCGTGCCTGGTTGAGAATCTTTTTGAAAAATCATACGAATTCCACTCCCTGCCTTATGAAGCGAAAATGAAAATAGAACTGAATGAACTGCATAGGGGATTCATACCAATAAACACTTCAACTGACAGGAATTCCAAGCTTGCAGTGGTTACAAAGCCCAACCAGAGCGAGTCATTCATCATGATGAGAGAAGCATTTGCGGATGATCCCGCCGTACAAAAGGGGGACTATCTGGCAGGACCAAACCAGTGGCCGTTAGAAATACGAGGGTTTAGGGAGACGTTGAACCCATACTTTGATGCAATGACTAAACTCTGCCAAAAGATATGCCGTGTAATTGCGATAGCACTGGGAACAGATCCTGAATCTTTTGCGGCTGAGTTTGAACCGCCCACTACATTTCTGCGTCTGCTGCGATATCCTCCGAGTCCTCCTGATACACCCAGTGATATTTACGGTTCTGCACCACATAGTGATTTTGGCTGCATTACATTGCTTGCCCAGGACGAAACCGGAGGTCTGCAGGTAAGGAACAGACAGGGAAGCTGGATTGATTCACCATACATAAAGGATTCTTTTGTAATGAATTTTGGTGATATGCTGCAACGCTGGAGCAATGGATTATTTATTTCAACACCGCATCGAGTGATTAATACTTCCGGACAGGAACGTTATTCCTGCCCTTTTTTTTACGAGCCCAAAATAAACGCAAAGGTTTCACCGCTGCCCAGCTGTATTACCGCGGAAAATCCACGTAAGTTTGAAAGCATTGTATATGGCGAATTTCTGCGTGCAGAACTGCAAAACGGATACGACATGCACTCGAAGACTAATTAACCCTGGTAAATTTAATTACTTTAGACAGAAACAACCTTTAACTGACAAAGAAGGCATGTTAATGAAAAAGAAGTTGCTGATCACCACATTCTGTATGCTGATTTCGGGATTATGCAACTGGCATCTGTTGCATGCCAATACGGCCCCCTTACACGCTGAAGTAATTGAGCTTAAGCGTCAAGGCTGGAAAGTCACTGAAACACACAGCAGCGTTGAAGCACGTCCCGGAATTAAACCTTATCAAAACCTGAAGCGCGTAGTTCAGGTAGTCAAATACAGGCTTAATAAAGGCACAGAGGTTCTCTTCTGTGTTGTTGAGTACGACAGCCAGTGGGACACGAT
>CAJXDX010000223.1 GCA_913052275.1 uncultured Pseudomonadota bacterium
ATTTTGGTAAAATCTCTGCCTGTTCAAAATTATTCCTTGCCTCTTCCCAAGTCCGTGGCAATTCTGAATCGGTCTGCAGGTAAGAATTTCCATCCTCAGGCGGCGGAGGTTCATTTTTCTGATTTAAACCTTGAAGAATTCCGCAGAGCAACGAAGCTACCAGCAGATAGGGATTAGCGTCCGCTCCCGCAAGACGGTGCTCAATCCGAGTATCCGGACCTTCACTAGGAGGAATACGGATAGAAACTGTACGGTTATTGTACCCCCATGACATATTTACAGGAGCACATGAATCATTCTGGAATCTATGATATGAATTCGCATGAGGAGCACAAATCAGCATGCTTTCCTTCATCACTTCACGTAAACCCTCAACAGCGTACCGCAATTCCGGACTGCCTGAAGAATCAATTCCCTGAAAGACATTTTCCCCCTTGGAGTCCAGCAGACTCAAATGGACGTGCATGCCGTTTCCGGGTTGATCCGGAAATATCTTGGGCATAAACGTGGCTTCCATTTTATGTATGTTAGCAATGCTGCGTATTATTCTCTTAAGCATAACTGCATGATCACATGCATCAAGTACGTCCGGAACATGATGCAGATTTATCTCAAATTGTCCGGGAGAAAGTTCAGAAAGCGCTGTATAAATTGGAATATCCTGTTTTTCTGCGGCAGCAGAAATTTCCTGAAAAAATGAATTGTAATCATCCAAACTGGTTAATGAATAAAGCTGACCTTCATTTTCCCTTTGTCCTGATTCAGGCGAGCGGGCTGGCCTGGGGGACTGCCACGGGCGTCTTTTCAAGTCAGTAAGAAAAAATTCCATCTCCACTGCTACCACAGCTTTCAAGCCTGCATCTGACATTTTCTGGCAAACAGATTTAAGCACTTCTCTTGGATTTCCGTAAAACGGGGCCCCATCCTGCCCAAACATTTTCAGCATAAGCTGTCCACGCGCTTTTTGCCATGGTACAACTTTCAATGTATGTTCAAGTGGGAAGCATGGATAGTCCATATCACCGCTTTTAAAGCCAAGTCCCGTTTCTTCCATTGTTTCACCTGTAACATCCAAGCCAAACACTGAAACCGGTAAATATAAGCCTTTTTTATATATGCTGAGAAGATTTTCACGTAGAATTCGTTTTCCACGAAGCACTCCATTCATGTCCGGAAGCAGCAGGTCAAATTCTTCAATATCCTGATTTTGCTTCAGAAATTTTTCTGCTTCTGAAATATTTTCAGCTTTCATTATCAAAAACTTTTTGTAAAGTTACTGATGAATATGCATTATCTGTTTTTCTAAATTAACTTGAAAACTCTTTGCAGATGAAGACCTTCCTGGCCATCCAGCTGAAAACTCATGCCACAGGACTCCCCTTCCTTTAAAATTAATTATCCTACCATCAATTCCTGAATATCAAATTATTCACAGGATGGAAATTAAACCTGCATTGACCCGGCGATTATAACGTTTATACACTTTTTTCACAATTACTCTTTCAATGCCCTCTTAAACCTTGATCAAGGCGTTTATTTGGGACTTGAGCTCTGAAAAAACGGATGATATCTATATTGATCTATTGTTGGTGAATCTAAATTCACTGATCTTAATCAACAAGCAAACAACAAGAAAACAGAAATTAATTCAGTATTAACAGAAAAAACAGCCACAGGAAAATGCGGGACCCACGCTATGATATTTTATTTGAACCGGTGAAAATTGGACCGGTTACAGCCCGGAATCGTTTTTATCAGGTTCCGCACTGCAATGGAATGGGATATGTTCGTCCAAACAGCCTTGCCGCAATGCGAGAAATAAAAGCCGAAGGAGGCTGGAGCGTGGTCTGCACAGAGGAGGTATGGATACATCACAGTTCTGAAATCGTTCCTCACGCCGAAGGCATTTTATGGGACGACGGCGATATACCTGCCCTGGCCAAAATGACAGAAGCAGTTCATAAACATGGTTCGCTTGCAGGAATAGAACTGCAACATGGGGGATATTGCAGTTCAAACAATTACAGCAGGATACCTCCAATTGCTCCAAGTTCGATTGTATCCAGCAGCTACAATCCTGTGCAGGCACGCGCAATGGACAAGACCGATATTGCCAACTTTAGAAAATGGCACAAAAAAGCAGCATTGAGATCCAAACAAGCTGGTTTTGACCTGATTTATGTCTATGCTGCACACAGCGGAACACTGCTGACTCATTTCCTTTCCCGCAGGATTAATAAACGCACTGACGAATATGGTGGGAGCCTGGAAAACCGTGTTCGCCTTTTTCGTGAGTTAATTGAAGAGACAAAAGACGCAGTTGGGGATAGTTGTGCTGTAGCAGTTCGATTCGCAGTTGAGGAGTTTCTCGGTCCAATGGGAATTACTTCAGAGAATGAAGGGAAGGAGATTGTCGAGATGCTTGCTGAATTGCCTGATCTCTGGGATGTGAATATAAGTAAATGGAGCAGGGATTCTGCTCCTTCAAGATTTGAAAGTGAAGGCTATCAGGAATCATATATCAGCTTTGTAAAATCACTTACAACAAAGCCTGTAGTGGGAGTAGGGCGTTTCACATCGCCGGACACAATGGTCTCTCAGATTAAGCGCGGAGTGATGGACATGATTGGTGCTGCACGCCCCTCCATTGCCGATCCTTTCCTGCCGAAAAAAATTGAAGAAGGCAGAATGGATGAAATCAGGGAATGCATCGGTTGTAATATCTGTGTGATGAGTGACCAGTTTTCCGTCCCCATCCGCTGTACACAAAATCCTACAATGGGAGAAGAATGGAGACGCGGCTGGCATCCAGAAAGAATTGAACCCCGCAAAAGTGATGACGGAATACTTGTAGTAGGTGGTGGACCTTC
>CAJXDX010000224.1 GCA_913052275.1 uncultured Pseudomonadota bacterium
CAGTAAAAAAATAGATTTGAACAGCATTTTTGTGGACACGGTCAGGATGGAACTGCTGATTTTCCCAGTCGTAGAACACTGGAAACGTCCGCTGACAAATGCTGAATGGGACCATATTGACAGGGATTCAATACATCTCGAGAAACAAATGGAGCAGATGAAAAAATTGTCTGCACTACTCCGTAAAAAAGATCCGCGTTTATTTCCTGAAATTGCCCCGTTATTCAATAAAATGTTTGATCACAACCGGGAGTTGAGAAATAACTGGGCAGAGTTCAAAAAACTTTGGACAAACTACAAGAAAGAGTGGGAGCTGTTTCAATTGAGAAAAAAACAGGCGCTGAAAAACAGGCAAAAGTCTATCAAATCTAAAAAGGATACTACTGTGACAAATAATTCAGCAGAAAATATTGAACCTCCTGAGTCACCCCCAATGTTTTCAAGAGAACACTGGCACGCGCTTCGTGTCAGCACTAAAGCTCTTGAGGTTGAAATACTGCGTCAATGTCAGCATTTTCGGGGAGGAAGAATAAATAAACAGGAAAATTCAAATGGTGAAACTCATCCCGGTGTAAAATTTCTTGTTGAGGAACTAAGAAAAATCTACCTAAAAACACATGGATTCGAGTTAATAGAAAGGGTAAAACTTGTCCAGAAACGAAATGATCAGCTCATGCAGGAATTACAGCCATATTTTCCTGAACCGATTATTTCAGAGGAAATAAAGTTACAAACAAAGCCCGCATCAAAGAACCTTGAAACTTCTGCGTTTAGAAAATATAAACAGAAAACCGCACCTGCCAGTCGTTTACGAAAAATTTTACTGGCTGCTTTTGTGTTTTCTGGTCTGGGAGGATTTATAATTTTTTTGTCACAAAATCATGGGCTGCACCAGAAAAAAGACATAATAAAGCATCTTAAATTTGTACCAAAAGAAGAAACAATATCCGCAAACAGTCCTCCATCCAATGATTTGTCAGATATTAGTATGGATGACATGCTCCATGGATTTGAATCAGATATTCCACTGCTTGAATCAAATGAACGTCTTAAAAAGATGATAACAGCCCCGCCGGAAATATTGGAAAACATTGCAAACAATATCCTGCAGGAAATCGGTAAAAATACCGTATTTGTTTTTTCAGAAGCAAAATCTTTATTTCTCTTCTGGAAAGGCAGTCTTGAAAAATTTGTTTCCGTAGATGATTTGAACAAAAAGCTCAAGCAGCTGGAAAACAGATACAGAGAAGTTAAATCACTTTGGAAAGAAATGGGTGACAAAGCTCCGGAGAATGTAAAAGTAATTCCGGATATACTGGATGGAGAAGCGACTTATGCCTTGGAAATGCTCGACGACAAAGGGAATCCGATGAAGGTTTACATGACCGAAGATGGAGTAATGATGCGTCTCAGCAACGGTGAACTTTTAGACAAACCGCTTACCGCAGAAGAAGCCTCACAGAAAATTGCTCAATTCTGAATCTGAATAGCGTTGATTAATTCTAACAGTTAATTTGTCATATTAACTCGATTAGTCAGAATAAAGCTTTAAAATCAGCTGCTGTCTATAATTGAGTTTTTCACAATATCCTCGAAAATAATGGAATTTCTCAAATATCATGCCCTAGGTAACGATTACCTTGTTCTGGATTCCGGGAATAACGATTTACCGTGGATTTCACTTACTGCTGAACAGGTTCGCAAAATATGCAATCGTAATTTTGGACTTGGTGCGGACGGAATTTTGGTCGGCAGCAAAGACGATTCCGGAAAATACTTTAATCTCCAAATATTTAATCCGGACGGAAGCACTGCTGAGAAAAGCGGCAACGGCCTGCGAATTTTCGCACGTTTTCTGCGGGACCAAAAGCAGGTTAATGAATCTCAATTCAAAATAATGACATCCGGAGGACTTGTGACCGCACTTGTAGAGAATTCCGGATCAAATGTTTCAGTTGAGATGGGTAAAGTCAGTTTCCAGAGTGATAAAATTCCAGTTGCAGGAAAAATCAGGGAAGTTTTGAACGAAACAATAGATATAGATGGTCAACAACTGAAATTCTGTGCCGCCACAATCGGTAATCCGCACTGCGTGGTACTGAACGGAGAACAAACTCAAGATGAAGTCAGAAGGATTGGGCCCTTGATTGAAACCCACCCAAACTTTCCAAACCGAATAAATGTGCAGTTTCTGGAAGTACTGGACCGTGGTAAAATCCGGATTGAAATCTGGGAACGCGGCGCAGGTTATACACTTGCATCCGGAAGCAGCAGCTGTGCTGCAGCATCAGTGGCACACAGGCTTGGTTTGTGTGAAAACAAGATTGCGGTTCTAATGCCCGGCGGGCAAATCGATATCACGGTCAATGAAGATTACAGTATCTCCATGAGAGGTCCTGTTACTCGTGTCGGCAGGATGTCGCTTGATCCTGAATGTCTTGATTCCGAAATTTCCGCGTGATCGAAAGTATTTGGGCTGTTTTTACAGCAGGTTTGCTGCTTGGAGCACCATCAGGATTCGCACCCGGCCCCATGCTGCTGCTGATCATTTCCGAGACCCTGCGTCATGGCAAACGCGCCGGTGCAAAAGTAGCCTGCATTCCTTTACTTACAGACGCCCCTATTGTGCTGGCTTCGGGCCTGCTGTTCACCCAAATTACAAACATGAATATGCTTCTGGGTGGAATTTCCATAGTTGGTTCAATTTTCCTGTTGAATCTGGGAATCAAAAGCATACGTGCCGCCAATTCAGAATTTCAGGATTACACTCCCCGTCCGCTGCTGCTGAAAGAAATAATGATTGCAAACCTGGCAAACCCAAATCCTTACCTTTTCTGGTTTACTGTAGGGGCACCCCTTATGGTA
>CAJXDX010000225.1 GCA_913052275.1 uncultured Pseudomonadota bacterium
GCTTTGTCAGGGTCTGGATGTGCCTCCAGAAACAGACCTGCAATTTTTTGAGACAAGCCTGCCAATCCCAGTTCTCGTATGGATTCCCTGCGTCCTGCGGCTGAGTTCCCCAGTCCGCCAGGGATCTGCAGCGAATGAGTCACGTCAAATACCAGCGGATAGCCAAATTTTTTCATCACTGTAAATCCAAGCATATCGACCACTAAATTGTTGTAGCCGAAGCTAGTGCCGCGTTCGCAAAGAACCAGCTTTTTGTTTCCGGAAATTTCGAATTTCTTAATTATGTTGCCCATTTCTTCCGGAGATAAAAACTGTGCTTTTTTTATATTTATCACAGCCTTTGTTTTTGCCAATGCAGAAACCAGATCAGTCTGGCGTGACAGAAACGCCGGCAGCTGAAGAACATCGGCTACTTCTGCCGCAGGTTCGGCCTGCTGAGGTTCGTGAATATCTGTCAGGACCGGTATTTCAAATTCTTGTTTTACCTCTTCAAGTATCCGCAGACCTTCTTCCATTCCAGGCCCTCTGAATGAGTCCATGGAGGACCGGTTTGCTTTGTCGAAAGAGGCTTTGAAAATATAAGGAATTTTGAGACGACTGGTAATTTCCCTGAAAGTTTCTGCAACTTTCAAAGCCAAGTCTTTAGTTTCAAGCACATTCAAACCGCCAATCAGTACAAACGAATTTTCATTGCACAGACTGATATCATTGACAGAAATTGTTTTTTGGGCGCTCATTCTTTTGTTTATGTTTCAATTGAGTGTGCTGCTTCAGATAAATTTTTTAATTTCCTGATGGCCAGTTCTTTCCCTAAAATCCCAAGCCCGCAGTCAGGGGCGGCAATCAGCCTGTTTGAGTCGATGTGTTCCAGTACGTCCGTCAGACGATTTCGGATTTCATCCACCGATTCAACACGAGATTTTGCAATAGCAACAACTCCAAAAATTATTGTGGTATTCTTAAAGATTTCCAGCAGTTTTAAGTCGTTATAACGGTGTGCGTCTTCCAGTGAAATGGCCATTACGGAAGAGTCTTCCATAGCTTCAGCAATTCTAAAATAAGATTCTCTGGGAGCCTTTGGATAATCATCCTTATCAATTTTATCCGGATAGCCGCAGCAGATATGAACTGTGCGGGTAACATTTTCCGGACAATTATGGAAGGCACGCTCCAGATTTTCTACTCCAAATTCAAGTGCACTTTCCGGATAACGGGCAAAGAGTGGTTCGTCAATTTGAATATATCTGCACCCTGCATTTGCAAGGCTGTGAACTTCCTGATTGAGTGCTTCCGAGATTGCTTTGCCGAAATCTTTGTGATTGCCATAGTATTCATCAACAACTGTATCTGCAACTGTCAGCGGACCAGGCATTGTAATTTTTACAGGTTTGTCAGTGGCTTTTTGTGCACGTTTCCAGTCGTGTGCAAGGAACATCTTCCGCGGCTTAACAGGACCTCGAACAGTTGGTAAAAAGGAAGAGTAATTACCTGTACGCAACGTTTTTTCAGTAAGATTCACAAAGTCCATTCCTTCAAGATGTCGACAGTGGTAGTGTATGTAGTTTTCACGGGCAATTTCACCATCGGTAGGAATATCGATTCCAGCATCAACCTGGTCTCTGACAGCTTCATGCGTACCTTTTTCAATAATTCTTTCTGCATCTTTCCCCATTGCTTCCATCGCTTCAGCCCAGCCTTCAGTCGGCTCGGATTTGTCCAGGTCATCAAACCAATCCGGCAAATTTACATAATCCGGTTTAGGATAGGCTCCAATTGTAGTTGTTAGTAAACCCATATGTTCTTCTGCTGAAGGAAGTTAATTGATTGATCTTTTTGTACAAATAAGCTATTAATTTGACAACTCATTTTGTGAGTATTCTTCGTATACAAGCAGTCATATTATCTAAGAGGAATCAATTATAGTTTGTTTAAAATATTGTTCCAATTAATTTCTTAATTTGTATACCTTAGCAAGTACACAGTTATTTCTTCGAAAAAACAATTATGAAACGTATATTTTCTTAAATAGAATTTTCAAAAATTTGCTGAATTTGCTTCAATCCAAATTCTCGATTTTATATTTTTACTGAAAAATAAGAGTACAATACAGTTGTCAACTTTCTTTCAGCATCAAAAAAATGTCCAATCCTTTTGAAACAGACCTTCCCAGACAATCAGCAAACTACACACCACTTTCACCAATTTCTTTTCTCTCGAGATCTGCTTCCGTTCATCAGCAAGGCACATCTGTAATTCATGGTGAGAGACGCTGGACCTGGGCGGATACGTACACACGTTGCCGCAGACTTGCTTCTGCACTGAGCAAAAAAGGCATAGGCAAGGGTGATACTGTGTCTGTGATGGCCCCAAATATACCCGCAATATTTGAAGCACATTTTGGTGTTTTGATGACCGGCGCAGTACTTAACACTCTCAATATACGTCTTGAAGCAGAAACACTGTCATACATTTTTGAGCATGCCGAAACAAAGGTTTTGCTGACAGACAGGGAATTTTCTTCAGTCATTAAACAGGCTTTATCCAATGTTAGACAGAACATTATTGTGATCGACATAGATGATCCGGGAATTGAGTCGGGGGAGTTTCTGGGAGAAATGGAGTATGAAGCATTTCTGGAGGAGGGAGATCCGGAATTTGAACCTGTTTTGCCGCAAGATGACTGGCAATCGGTTTCTCTTAACTACACTTCCGGCACCACGGGAAAGCCTAAAGGAGTTGTTTACCACAGCCGCGGTGCCTATCTGCTGGCAACAGGAAATGTGTTAGCCTGGGAAATGCCTCACCGTCCGGTAT
>CAJXDX010000226.1 GCA_913052275.1 uncultured Pseudomonadota bacterium
CAGCTGTATCTCAGTATTTGCAGATTCAAAAATTATTAAATCCTCATCAATTGCCATGAATGGCGATCCAAAATATCCGGAAGGATTTTCACACTTTGAATATGTAAATCCAGATGCACCTAAAGGGGGAACAGTGAAGCTGAGCTCGATTGGCTCTTATGACAGTTTCAATGCATTTATCGCTAAAGGTGTTTCTGCAAGTGGACTAGGAATGATCTATGAAACATTGACAACAGGTTCATCTGATGAAGCATTTACTGAATATGGTTTGATTGCAGATCAAATTGAGTATCCTGAAGATCGAACTTGGGTGATTTACCATTTAAATCCAAAGGCAAGATTTCATGATGGAGAAACGATAAATGTGGACGATGTGATTTTCACCTTCAATACACTGATTGAAAAGGGAGCGCCTTTTTATAAGTCATATTACGGAGACATCGTTGAAGTCAAAGATTTAGGTGACAGAAGGGTTAAATTCAACTTCCGTGAAGGGATGACAAATCGGGAATTGGTTCTGATTACCGGACAGCTACCCGTGCTGCCGAAACACTACTGGGAAGGTAAGGATTTTTCAAAATCAACATTAGATCCTCCCCTGGGAAGCGGCCCGTATCGAATCAAGGATTTTAAGGCAGGGAAATATATTACCTATGAACGTGTAAAGAATTATTGGGCTGAGAACCACCCTGTAAACAAGGGTAGCAATAACTTTGATATTGTCCGTTATGATTACTATAGAGACGCCACAGTGGCTCTGGAAGCATACAAAGCAGGTAAATATGACTTCCGGGAGGAAAATAATTCTAAAATGTGGGCTTCCATGTATTCAGGAAAAACTTTCGATCAAAACCTGACTGTTCGGGAGGAAATTCCTCATGAACTTCCGCGCGGTATGCAGGCTTTTGCTTTTAATTTGCGAAAGTCATTATTTAAAGACCGTAAAGTTCGTGAAGCAATCGGCTACGCTTTCGATTTTGAGTGGAGCAACAAAAACCTGTTTTACGGCCAGTACAAGCGAACAGACAGTTTTTTTGAGAATTCAGAACTGGCATCAAGCGGATTGCCTTCTCAAGAAGAATTGGCGATTCTTGAGCCATTTCGAAAAGACCTACCTGATGAAGTATTCACCAAAGAATTTAAACCACCCGTAACTGACGGATCTGGAAACATAAGAAAACAATTACTAGCCGCTTCTAAACTGCTGAAAGCAGCAGGATGGGAAATAAAAGACGGAAAGCGGGTCAATTCTGAGACAGGTGAAGAACTAAAGTTTGAGATTTTGCTGATCTCTCCTGCATTCGAAAGGATAGTATTGCCCTTCAAGAAAAATCTGGAACGAATGGGTATTGAAGCCAGCGTAAGGGTAGTGGATACCTCCCAATATGTAAATCGTATCCGTTCATTCGATTTTGATGTCTTTGTAATGGTGATCGGGCAATCACTTTCTCCAGGGAATGAACAGGATAATTATTGGAGTTGCAAAGCTGCTGAAACCAGTGGTGCCAGAAATTATATGGGCATATGTAATCCTGCCATTGACAAACTGATACGACTGGTAATAGAGGCCCCAGACCGTAATCAGCTTATTTACAGTACTAGGGCTCTGGATCGGGCATTATTATGGGGTCACTATGTTGTACCTCATTGGCACATCAACTATTACCGTCTTTCTTACTGGAACAAATTTTCCAGGCCAGATATCACGCCAAAATACAGCCTGGGATTTTTTACATGGTGGGTAGATGATGCCAAAGAAAAGACAATGCTGGAAAATAAGTAGAATCTTTAATCATTTCCTTACCTAGTAAGTTCAGCAGACTGCTGCCTAATAATGACTGCATATATTATCCGTCGTTTGCTGCTCGTTATTCCTACATTAATTGGAATAATGACTGTAAACTTCGTCATTATCCAGATTGCGCCTGGAGGTCCTGTAGAGCAAATGATTGCCAAACTGCAGGGGGAAGCTGTTAGTGCCACTGAACGTCTCTCCGGCGGAGGTGAGGATGTAAAAGGTCAAAAAAAAGCAGTTTCAGAAAAAACTTCAAAATATAGAGGTGCACAGGGTCTGGCTCCGGAATTGGTTGAAGAAATCGAACAAATGTACGGGTTTGACAAACCTGTTCATGTTCGGTTTTTTAATATGATGCTGGATTACGCGACATTTGACTTCGGGGACAGTTTTTTCAGAGATCAAAAAGTAGTTGATCTTGTACTGGAAAAAATGCCTGTTTCAATTTCGCTGGGAATCTGGAGTACCCTGGCTATCTATCTGGTCAGCATTCCTCTTGGAATTCGCAAAGCTCTCAAACATGGCTCCCGCTTCGATGTATGGAGCAGTACAGTTGTGATTCTGGGCAATGCAATTCCAACTTTTCTCTTTGCCATCCTTTTAATTATTCTTTTTGCCGGAGGGAGCTATTTCAGCTGGTTCCCGTTACGTGGACTTGTTTCTGATAATATTTCCACCTTACCCTGGTGGCAACAGATTCTGGATTATTTTTGGCACCTGGTGCTTCCTATAACAGCGATATTAATCGGGAGCTTTGCATCCTTAACTATGCTCACCAAAAACTCTTTCCTTGACGAGATTAATAAACAGTATGTGATCACGGCACGGGCAAAAGGTATTGCAGAAAGACGGGTACTTTACGGACATGTATTTCGCAATGCCATGCTGATTATAATTGCAGGATTTCCGGCAGCTTTCATAGGCATGTTTTTTACAGGATCTTTGTTGATCGAAATAATATTTTCTCTGGACGGATTGGGACTCCTTGGCTTCGAATCTACTATCCAGCGCGATTATCC
>CAJXDX010000227.1 GCA_913052275.1 uncultured Pseudomonadota bacterium
TATTCCTGGTAATCATGCCTGGAATGATGGTGTTGTAAGGTCTTTTACCTGGTTCAAGAAAATTTGGATGCCCAGAATCAGTTGAAAAAAGTGCACCCCTGTTCTGCAGTACTATTCCTGTATCAGGAACAACCAGTCCTGTTCCGAATGCTTCATAAAGACTGTTGATAAATGAGCATGCATTCCCATTTCCATCTATGACACTTACATATACTGTGTCTCCAGACTGTTTAAAATTACCTTTCCTGTATTCCGTATTGGCCTGATCTTCCCCAATTTCATTAAATCTCTGATTCGCATAACTCTTGGATAGTAGTTCATCAATAGGAATTTTCACTTTTTCAGGGTCTGCTACATACCAAAGGGCGTCCTCGAAGGCAATCTTCATGGCTTCGATTTTATAATGAAGCTGAAGTGAAGGTTCTATTGAAGAGTCAGAAAAATCAATATTTTCAATGATATTCAAGGCTATCAGTGCAGCAATACCCTGGCCATTGGGAGGACATTCCCATACATCATATCCCCTGTAATTTGAAGATATTGGTTTAACCCAGCTGCAGGTATGTTTAACAAAGTCTTCTTCACAGAGCCAGCCGCTGAACTTATTAACATATGAAGATATTTTTTCAGGTACGCTCCCCTGGTACATGAATGACCTGCCATTTTCAGATATCCCTTTGAGTGTCCTGCACAGTTGAGGCAGGTCCACTTTCTCTCCAAACCGAGGAGCCCTTCCAGCAGGCAAAAACTCACAGTTTCCATTTATTGATAATTTTAATTCCGATTGCTTCCAGGAATTTGCAGTGATTTCAGAAACCCCAAATCCATCCTGTGCATAATCAACAGCAGGTGCCAAAACTGTATCCAGAGAAAAGGCCCCATATTTCTCCAGAAGCTGGTCCCATGCATCGACACACCCCGGGACACTTACAGCCAGTCCAGAGTGCTGCCCATCCAAAGGAATGGAATCCAAACCAATCTCTTCCAGTTTATTAATATCTGTTTTTATTGATGATTTGCCACTTCCGTTTAGGGCCTCCACTCTTTTTGTAGTTGAGTCATATACCAGTGCAAATACATCTCCCCCAACACCTGTGGACATTGGCTCTACAACATTTAAGACGGATGCTGCGCATACTGCTGCGTCAACAGCGTGCCCGCCCTTTTTCAATATGTCCAGTCCGGCATTTGCAGCGAGAGGATTGCTTGTGGCAACAGTTCCATTAAGACCCAGCGTTGCAGATCTTCGGGAGGCAAATTTGTAATTTGGATTTTGTATCATCCAGATTATTGGTTGAAATAGGTATGAAAAGTAATTAAATCAAAATTTATATAACTTTTACTTCTCTTTTTAGCTTATGTTTAAATCATTAGAATGTTTAATTTCATCATACTTTTCTTCCATGTCTCTTAGCTTATGAATAACATCAGAAGTAAGTATGAGCTCGAGAGTTTCTTTAAGATGCGGTTTTTTTTCAAGGTACTTCCTCAGTGAGTCACTATTCCAGCTTAGGATCGTAGCTGCTTCCTTACCAGTGGCCACGTCAGCCGATGTGTTCTCGCCAGTAATAAAAGACTGCTCACCTATAAATCCACCGGCGAGAATATCAACTTCATCACCATTTTTAAGCACCACTTCTGCCTGCCCTTCTACCACAAGCATCAGTTTTTCCAAATGTGTATCACGGGTGACAAGTCCTACCTCGGGTTGAAGTTCATCAAGAGAACCATGATCAATCAAATGTTTAAATTCTTTTGGTTTTAGAGACTTGAAAGTTCGATCATAGATTTTTTGCTCCAGATCACTGAGTATGATTGGCCTGCTTTCCAGGTAAATCAGAAAAAGCATAAAGAGGTTGATAACAGTATAAACTCCAGTCCATCCCAAGTTGATCCACTGAGGTTTTTCAAAGAAAAAATAGAAATATGGCATACCCATTATGTACCCCACGATGGCGAGACCCCTTAACCAAACAATTTTTTTGCAAACAAATGCACCTAAGAAAATTATATATGCCATGTTCAGCATGATTATTAAGATATTCATGTCACCCATGTAAATCCTTTCTCAAATATTAATTATAGAATTTAGTTCTTTCATTTTAGATTTTGCAACCATTCGGAAACAGCTTTGCCGATTTCGTATGGACTGTCCTCCTGAATAAAATGACTGCCTGATACTCTGATCTCTGTCTGGTTAGGCCACTTACGACAAAACTCCCTCTGCTCTCCGATCAGAATAGCACCGGGATCCGCGTCAATAAAAAGCTTTGGTATTTCAGATACAGCCAGCCAGT
This sequence comes from uncultured Pseudomonadota bacterium, assembly GCA_913052275.1. Lineage (GTDB taxonomy): Bacteria > SAR324 > SAR324 > SAR324 > NAC60-12 > Arctic96AD-7. The sequence goes on from CAJXDX010000227.1 coordinate 2,298, forward strand.
CTGCATAATCAGAAACTATATCGGCTACATCCTCAGGTTCACCATCAATTGGAATCTCTCGAGGCCATTTCAGTGTTGGAAGACGATGCTCAGGTACCCTGAACGGACGCCGGTACTCTTCCATTTCTTCTTCAGTTAGTTTTCGCAGTACTGATCCTGGCAGGACAGCTTCAACGAAAAGGTTTTTTTTCAGTATCATTTCCTCTCCTGCAGACGATCGAAATCCCTTGAAGATTGATGCAGATGCGTCAGGCCATTCTTTCCATGAGACAGGTCGGACAATTGCTTCCATATAAACAATTCCCGCGATACGGCTACGGTTCCTGTTTGCCCAGTCAAAACCAAGGGCAGATCCCCAGTCATGAACTACTAAAAATACTTTGCTTCCCAATTCAAGAGCATCAAGAAAACCATCCAGGTAATGGCGGTGCTGAAAAAATCGGTATGAATCCTCGTCTATTTCTTCCAGTTTTTCAGAGTCTCCCAT
>CAJXDX010000228.1 GCA_913052275.1 uncultured Pseudomonadota bacterium
CAGGAAACAGGAAGTACGATCGCAATCAATACAAAAATAAGAATGTATATATTGCTCAGCCTCATCTTATTTCTTCGTTATAAAATATTTGTTTGCAGTTAACGGAAATATTTCCGGCACACTTTCCTGAAATTTAAAAAGATGGAATTGATTATCTTTCATTATAAATTACTGTAGTTTCAGTTAATAAATTCCTATCGGTTTGTAAATGTCATGCTCAGAGTCAGGGTTTTGGTTTTTATGGCATCAATAGCGTTTTCCGCGTTACCAAGCATGGCATTTGTTTCTTCAATACGGTCAAGCCACTCGTCATCCAGGGCTCTTTCAGCCCGCTGTGCAAAATCGTCTATCGGTTTTGCAGGCCCGGGTATGACTCCATCCATGCTTCCTCCCGGCCCAAGGGAAGTAACTTCTGAAGGATAAGAACCTTCCTTTACCTGTGAATATTGTCCTGCTGAAACAGTTGTAATAGAATCCGGGGCTTCAACGGAGGAAAACTCAACTTGTCCGTCTGTTGTTCCTAATTCCGTGATTGGATCAGGCAGGTTTGGATTGGTCCTGCATTTTCCATCAGTTCCGCGCACGCCGATCAGTGCAGAAACGGTACGCAGTTCAAATCTCCTTTTTTTAGGACGAAGCTTGGATTTTTCAAGTTTTGCCAGTTTCCCTTTCAGTGTTGCTGCCAATTCTCCAGGGAGTTTTTCTCCCTGTTCCGTTTTCTTTTCAGCGTTGTCTGCCGCTTCCTCCTCAGCTCCTGCAGTTTCCGGAAGAGGCTTGACACTGAAGTTCAGCCTGCCGATCAGCAATGCCACGCTGTTGCCCTCGTCTGAACTGTCGTCCAACTGGAAGAAGCTGTTGGAATATAATTTAACTTTGTCCTCTCCATCTTTGAGGTAAAGCGAGACGTCGGTATTTCCGCCGGTTTGCAGCCGGTCATTTGCCAAAAGCTGCAGCTTTTCACCAGCAGTTCTTAAGATTCGGCTTTTTCCATCTCTTATGATCTTTACAGATCCGGAATGCAGCTCAAGGGTATTCTGTGCTCCCCATGCAGAGGTTTGCAGCATAAACAAACTCATGCCTGCTGCAAAGGTCAGGGGTATAATCTTCTTCAAATGAATCATTAAGGGCATATTCACTAAAGCTGTTTCAAAATAACCACATATATTGCAGCAAAACTTGATTTTCGCTGTAAGTGCGCAATGCATCATTGGAAGACTGTTTAATTTGTTTTAAATCCGCTCCAAAAATATTTGAACGGTTGTATGCATATTTGCTGTTTACTGTTATTTCATCTTTTTTATTCTTCACAACCACGTTTGTTGCAGGATCAGGATTCTTGTAATTCTGGCTGCTGTTCTGGAAGTTCATGCCAAACACCCATGGTGTCCAGGAAAATGTTACTCCAGCGTTAATATTAGTAGTCTGGTAATCCTTGGTGGGCTCCTTGAATCCAGTTGACTGTGAGTCCACACCTGCCAGGAACCTGAAATCTTCCCAGCGCATTTTACCAGCTATAGATGCCTGGGTCAGAGTACCGTCTTCAGTGTCTGTTTTTACTTTATTCTGACTGTCAAACTGCAGCTTTATTGACATAACAGTTGACCGGCCCAGGTTGAATTTTCCTGAAGCATTAAGGAACAGGGACAACACATCTTCCCTGAATTCACCTGCTTTTTTAGGGTCAGAAGGATTTGCGTCCTTGACGCTTATCACAGTCTGACCTAAAGCGCTCCTGAAATTCATACCCAGCAGTTTTTTGTGACTGTATTCTGTACTCATCTGCCTGTACAAAATTTCTTCAGCGGCAAGGCTTCGGTTTTGATGACGGTCAAATTTTATGAATCCATTCAATGAGACATCGGAATCTTCCGTAATTCCAAATGAGTAAGCGGCTGAGAGCAGCAAATCGTTTTTTGCCGCACTTGTTGCTGTGCTCCCCTCATACGCCTGCAACATGTTATTACTGTTAGTCTGACTAATCATAATCATTCCCTTGAGCGGTGGAGGATCAACCTCCTTTTTCCGCAATGGTTCATAGGTAACTATGAATTCTTTTTCAAGTTGTCCGTTTTTTGTCTGGACAAAAATATTAAACAGGTTCTTTCCCTGTTTCAGAAAATATGGCAACTCAAATTCTGCCCAGTCTGCATTCTCTGTCACCATCTGGGCGAATCCGTTTACCTTAACAACCAGTATCGGACTGAAGGCACTGACCTGAAAACTGAACACACCTTCAGCATAAGCGGATTTCGCAGGTGATGTTCGAAAAATAAGTATCTCTTCTTCTGTATCCTGAACCCCCTGATCATCAGCTGTTTGTCCTTTTGTTGAATCCAGACATACAAAAAATAAAAAAACACCGAGAAAAATACTTGCCCATAAACGCAAAAGAATCATGGATTCCCTTAACCGGCGTTTGGTTCTGGGAAAAATCTTCTGGTTCGTTCTTTTTGTGCAGGCCTGGTGAAAATCAGTTCCACCCGCCTGTTTGCCTTGCGTGCGTTTAATAATTCTATACCGCTTTTGCGGCTGCCGTCATTTCCCAGGTATGGTGTTTTTGGTCGTGTATCCGCGTATCCGGATATTGCAATCCTCTCCGGCTTAAAACCTACTTTTTCCATCATCAGGGTCGCCACAGTTGTGGCCCTCAAAGTGCTCAGCTCCCAGTTATTTCTGTATCTGGCGTTTTTACTCAGCGGCACGTCATCGGTGTGCCCGTCCACCCTGATAGCGTCTCCCTCCAGTTCATAGCG
>CAJXDX010000229.1 GCA_913052275.1 uncultured Pseudomonadota bacterium
TCCAGAATATTTGCAGGTGTTATAACATATTTTTGAATAAACTTGCTCCCCTTTGGAAAAATGCTATATTCCGGAACTGAATATTCAACCCCTTTGAATTCGAAACAATCATGTAAAGCAAATGGCATAACTTCATTAAAGCTTCTTTGCAATGTCATTCTGCAAAATATGTGTGAAAATAAAATCGAGCACAGTGCAAAAATTATTTAGCAGGTTTTTCCCTATCCCGGAACTGAATCTATCAAATTGCTAATCAGTCAACCCCTTTTTACAAGACCATAAACGCAATCCCGAATAACCATGAAAATTCCAGCAGACTCTCCATTACCGATCGAAAAGGGACAGCGAATTTCCGAAGACGTACCCAATGACGGACTGCTCAATGAGAAGTCTCCGCTGATTCCTGCGGAACTTGAAATATTGAAGGAATCACAGCAGAAGATGGACGACCTCAGCCGGAGTGACTGGGAAAATCTGTCACAGTACCGGAAAAAATACAACCGGGAACAGCAGGCTGAGCAGGCGCTGGCTATGCTTGAGGTACAGAAGGACGACCCCAGCTACGGATTCCGAGTCAACAACTATCGCCACTGTCTGCAAAGCGCAACGATGGTGTATAGGGACGGCGGTGACGACGAAGCGATTGTCGTAGCGCTTTTTCACGACCTGGGTTTCAATGTCTGTCCGGACAACCACGGAGAGTTTTCAGCGACTTTGCTGGCCAACTATATTTCCGAGCAACATTACTGGATGCTCCGACACCATGCCGCTTTTCTGAACTACCACGCTAAGACTCATTCGTCCGTGGATTGGAACGCACGTGAACAGTACCGGGGTCATCCTCACTTTGAGTATACCGCCGACTGGGTTGCCAGATACGACCAAACCTCTATTCAGACACAGTATGATACTGCTCCGCTGAAGTTCTTCGAGCCGTTTGTTTATCGTGTCTTCACCCGGCCCTCCAAGGGCATTGAAGTTCATCTTGCGCCATGAGTACCTGGATTGAAATGCTCCCCGTGGAGAATGCCACTGGTTCACTCAAGGAAGCCTATGATCTGGCAAAAACCCCTGCGGGAACAGTTGACAACGTGATGCGCATCCACAGTCAGCGTCCACACACGATGGTTGGACATCTCACGCTGTATCGCAGCGTGCTTCACCATCAGGACAACACACTGCCTCTGTGGTTCCTGGAAGCGGTTGGAGTTTTCACCAGTCTGCTGAACAACTGCGAGTACAGCTTTAAGCACCACTGCACAAACATGCGCAGGCTTCTGAAGGACGACGAACGTTTTGCCGCCATTGAAACCGCTTTGCGCGGACAGGCTCCTGAAGCAGCCTTTTCAGGAAAGGAACTCGCATTGATGCGCTACACCGAAAAATTAACCATCTCTCCTGGTAAAGTAGAAGCCGCTGACTTGGAAGCTGCTAAATCGGCAGGAGCAACTGATGGAGAAATTCTGGAAGTCAATCAGGTCTGTGCATACTTCTGCTATTCCAACCGTACCATCAATGGTCTTGGTGTCACACTCGCAGGAGATACAGTTGGGTATTACAAAGACCAGCAAAAAGACCAGGATTAAACGATAACGCCTTCCTTCAAACCAGTAAATTATAAGTACTTAATATGAGCTACGCCCAGGCAAAGAAAATTGCAGTTGAGACAATCCCTGTTATAGATGCAGGTCCGCTCAGATCAGGGATATTGGCAGATACAAAGCAGGTTGCAATGGAAATTCGTCAGGCAGCTCAAGAAGTAGGATTTTTTTATCTCTGTAACCACGGAATTTCTCCAGAAGTCATAATGCAGGCATATAATGCTTCAAAGAGCTTTTTCACCAAACCCATGGAGTGGAAGAACACTGTAAAGATCAATTCAAGCCACCATGGCTTCCTTTCTATTGGAGAGGCCAGGATGGAAAAAGCAAAAAAGGTGGACCTCAAGGAAAGTTTTATCTGGGGCCTGGAACTTCCGGACAACCATCCTTCGGTAAACTCAAAAAATCCTTTCCTCGGACGTAACCAGTGGCCGGCAGAAATGCCTGAACTTAAAAACCGGGTGTATCCATTTTTCGAAGCAGGATTGCAGTGCGGACAGGATTTGATGCGCGCCTTTGCAATTGGAATGGGAATCCCTGAAGAATCCTTCACAAAAAAAATCAATGAGCCGATAGCACGAGGTTCTATCATCTATTACCCTCCGCAATCTCCGGATATGGGGGAGACTCAGTTCGGTGTTGCTCCGCACACGGATTACGGCTGCCTTACTCTGCTTTGGCAGGATCAGGTAGGAGGACTTGATATTCTTAACAATGATGGGGAATGGGTTACCGCACATCCGATTGAAGGTACGATTGTGGTTAATGTCGGAGATCTTTTGATGCGCTGGACTAACAATGCTTTCAAATCCACCCAACACCGCGTGGTCAACCGTAAGGGAATGGAGCGCTATTCAATGGTGGTAGCCTGGGACCCTGATTATGACACTGTGGTGGATCCTTCATTAGTATGCCAAAATGGTGAAAAGGTGCTGTATCCACCTGTAAGATGCGGAGATTATGTACTTTCGAGATTTGACTACTCCTTCAGTTACCGCCAGTGAAAATCTGTAATCAATAATCACTCAAATTAAATCAGCTTTAACTTCATTCAGCTGTTCTCAGGAAATACCAAACAGCAAAAAGTTA
>CAJXDX010000230.1 GCA_913052275.1 uncultured Pseudomonadota bacterium
GTGAAAAAGCTTTTCAGCGTGCCCCAATTATGTTTTATTAAGTCAGAAGAAATTTCAAAAATAATCTAATGGACACAACCTGCAAGTACAGCATAGGACAGATCATTCACCATCTTCGGTTTGATTACCGGGGAGTTATCGTGGATGTAGATGCCACATTTCAGGGAACAGAAGAATGGTACCAGGAAATGGCCAAGAGCAAGCCCCCTCGGGACAAGCCCTGGTATCATGTGCTTGTTGATCAGTCATTCACCATGACTTATGTGGCAGAAAGAAACCTTGAAGCAGATCCCTCTCCAAAGCCCATTACCCACCCTCTGGTGGATCAGTATTTCAGCCGATTTGAAAAAGGCAGCTACCAGGTTGAAGTCAGTTGAGCTTTATCCTCTCTAAACCTGATACTATTCTCAGTTAAGCAAACTATCGGTACAGGTGTTTTTAATTTCTAAAGCTGTAATAGATAAACTGGATTAATGTCACAGATTCCGAAAACGATGCACGCGGTACTGCTCACAGGACACGGCGGAATAGATAAACTGGTGTATAAAACTGATGTTGAGGTACCGGTACCAAAACCTGACGAAGTTTTAATAAGTGTTAAGGGGGCCGGAGTCAACAACACAGACATTAATACAAGGATTGGGTGGTATTCAAAATCTGTTACCTCGGATACAAACCAGGGAGGTGCCGACGGACTGGAAGATGCAAAAACAGACGACAGTAGCTGGTCCGGAAAGCCTCTTAACTTTCCACTGATACAGGGCGCGGATGTTTATGGTGAAATTGCCATGGTCGGTTCTGATGTCAGCCCATCAAGGATCGGTGAGAGTGTGCTTGTGCGTACCATGCAGGAAAATCCGGATACCTTCAAAAAAAACAGCTGCTGGACCCTTGGCTCAGAATGCAATGGAGGTTTTGCACAATATATTGCTGTCAGGTCATCAGAAGCATTTGGAATCAGCTCTGACTGGTCAGATACAGAACTTGCCTCAATTCCATGTGCTTATTCAACTGCAGAAGGATTATTGCACCGCTCACAAGTGGAGAAAGAAAAAATCCTGATCACTGGAGCATCTGGAGGGGTGGGGTCTGCCGCCATTCAATTAGCTAAACTGCGCGATGCTACTGTAATTGCCCAATGCGCCAGGGAAAAAAGTGAAGAAGTGCTTCAAATAGGCGCAGACAAGATTGTTTTCAGGGATAGTGATTTGGCGGCCGAGCTGGGAATTGAGGCTGTTGATGTTGTTATAGACCTGGTTGGAGGATCCAACTGGACTCAATTGCTGGATATTATAAAACCGGGCGGGAGATACGCTACCTCAGGGGCAATTGCTGGTCCCATAGTGGAACTGGATTTGCGCACATTATATTTGAAGGATTTAACTTTATATGGATGCACCTTTCAGCCAAGAGAGGTCTTCAGAAATCTTATCGGATATATTGAAGACAATAAAATCAAGCCCCTGGTAGCCAAATCATATCCACTCAAGGAAATCAAACAGGCCCAGCTGGATTTTTTATCCAAAAAATTCACGGGAAAACTAGTATTAGTTCCTCCTGATGATAATGTTTAATAAATAAAATTTCATGAGTTCTCGCAACGCTTACATTGAAGAGTCAATTTACAGCTATCTGCTGGAAAATTCACTGCGCGAATTGCCGGTACTTAAAAAGCTGCGTGAAGAAACACAGAAAATGCCATTAGGACGCATGCAGATCTCACCAGACCAGGGACAGTTCATGGCGATGCTGGTTCGACTAATTGTTCCAAAAAAGATTGTAGAAGTAGGTACATTTACAGGATACAGCAGCCTTGCTATGGCACTGGCGCTGCCCGAAAATGGAAAAATTGTTGCCTGTGATATAAGTGAAAAGTACACCCGGAAGGCAAAGCGTTTCTGGAAGGAAGCCGGCGTGGCAGACAAGATTGAGCTGCGACTGGGGCATGCCAGAGAAACACTGGAAATGATGCTGAATGAGGGCCTTTCCGAAACCTTTGACATGGCATTCATTGACGCCGATAAGGAGAATTACAAGATCTATTATGAAAAATGCTTAGAGCTGCTTCGCCCGGGGGGTTTGATTTTGATCGACAATGTGCTTTGGTACGGCAGGCCTGCAGATCCTGACGCATCTGATGCTGACACCGTCGCCATACGTGAATTCAATAAGTTCCTTTACAAGGACCATCGTGTGGATATCTCACTGCTGTCTGTGGGAGACGGTCTTACGCTGGCACGAAAGCTCTAGACTGAAGAAACTAACGAGAACGTAAATTGGATGTTCAGTCAGCAAGGAGTATTGAAAATATCGTGACATCTGTCCGTGTATTGGAGGGAGGAGGATTCCCCGTACGCCGCCCTTTTCCAAATCCGGAAATGGACCAGATTGATCCCTTCCTTCTGCTGGATCATCTGGGGCCGACAGAATGGGGACCACGTGAAGCTATTGGTGCGCCTGATCATCCGCATAGAGGCTTTGAGACAGTGACCTATCTTCTTGCGGGGGAAAATGAGCACAAAGATTCAAAGGGAAATCACGGGTGCCTTCGTCCGGGAGATGTACAGTGGATGACTGCCGGTTCCGGTGTTGTGCACTCCGAAATGCCTTCTCCGGAATTTTTTGAGAAGGGTGGAACGATGCATGGCTTTCAGATCTGGGTCAACCTGCC
>CAJXDX010000231.1 GCA_913052275.1 uncultured Pseudomonadota bacterium
TGCTGAATTTCAGGCTGGTGCTGATGTGAGAAAACTTTGTATGCCTTAAAGTTTTCGTTTACACTCACATAATTCATGGAATCATCTTCAACCCTTCCTCCGGCACCGCTCACTCCTGATTTTGCATCAATCACCGGGGGCTGGTCTAACTCACCAAGCAATTCAGCAAGCGGCAAAATTCCCAGCAGTGCGCATGTGGAATAACATCCGGGATTGGCAACAAGTCTTGCTCCTGAAATCTGCTGCCTGAAAAATTCAGGCAGTCCGAAAACTGCTTCTTTAAGTAATTCCGGGTAATTATGTGTTAGTTTATAGAATTTAGCGAAAACCTTTGTATCAGCCAGCCTGTAAGCCCCTGACAAATCGATTACGCGAATTCCCTGGTCGAGCAGCTTTGGAACAAGTTCCAGGCTTGCCTGGTTTGGGACTGCAAGAAAAACTACATCGCAGCCAAGTACGTCTGTCTCATTTGAATTGAATGTGAGTGAATATTGGTAAAGCTCAGGGAAAACTTCAGATACATTCTTTCCCTGATACTTAGTGGAAGTCACCAGCTTTACAGTTGCTTCGGAATGTCTGGAAAGCAAATGGAGAAGTTCAAGTCCTGACAGCCCGGCAGCTCCGATGATTCCTATTCTGACCATTTACCCAAACATCTCCTGATAAAGTTCAGGGTTGAAACCCACGATAAACTCGGTCGCTACTCTCCATGTCGGAGCTCTTAAGTTGCCGCTGGGACCAATCACATCTTTGAGGATTTCTTCTTTGGCATCAATGGAAGGATTCCACACGTTCCTTTTATTTCCTTTTCCTGTTCTGATCAGGCTTGCGGACTGAAGCAATTCCCATGCGGCTTTGCTGTCAATCTTTTCTTTATTTGCAATAACACGATTTTCAACAGAAATATTTCTTGCGTCAAGAACCTCTTGCGCCCGTTTGCAGGATGTTCAACCGTTCCTGAAATATCCCCAATTAATTTTATTACTCATAATTCCTCTTAATTAATAAAATGAATGACTCAGGTGGAGTTTAGCGAATACCTTCCTCAGAATCAAATTCTTTCAATGTGTTTTTTCCTGTCAATAAAAAGAAAATTTAAAAAACCCTTCCTACACGCATGGATAGTGTCCAGCATACTTCCCTGGTTTGATCAACATTTCCCCAGGCAGCTTTTAAACGATCAGTGTTTTCTGAAACAGGATCATAGCCTTCGCGCTTTTTAAAATTCGCAACGGCTGACCAGCTGCCAAGTATTCCGATCATGCTCTCGAAATTCCAGGTTGCTTTCATTTCAAAACGTGGAGATCTCATTTCACGAAATGGAAAGGATAAAGTGCGGTAGCCAGTTTCTACAAGGCGACGTTCTGGGTCCCAGTATCTGCCTAATGTGTCGGAATAAAATCTGTCAATCTCACGGTCAATTTCAGAATTAATACGGAACAATTTATATGACCAGCATGCAATCAGCCCATGTTTTTTCAGCACTCGTTCTGCTTCAGCGTAAAAAACTTCAGTATCAAACCATTGAAGGGCTTGTGCGACAGTAATTAAATTGACTGAACGCCGCTTAAGTGCCGGTGCCTGTTCGTTTGATACCGCATATGTGATGTTTGGCTTGGGCACAGCATTGAAAATCTGGGTTGAGCTTGCATCGGTTGCATATACATCCTCAAAGTGCAGGGCAAGTTTCTGTGCCGCCTGGCCGTTCCCTGTACCTGCATCCCAGGCAAGTTTGCATTCGCGGCATTCCCCGGCGAGAAAGCGGAACAGTTTTTCAGGGTAGCCTGGTCTATAGGCTGCGTAATGAGCAGATTGGGAAGAGAAGTTATCTTTAAAAGATTTTGGGTTTTTATGAAATTTAGCTTTGAATCTCATTCTTAATCTGAGCCAAAAGTTATAAAGGTAATCCGGATAGTTTCTGGCTCCTCCTGAAAACCAATAGTGGCAACTGATATTATCAGATCACATTTTCATTATCCTTTAATTCAGCAAGTATTGTGCTCCCCATTGCATTATCTGCCAAGGGACGTGTCAAATCTCCAAGGACATCAAGTTGGGCTTTAAGTGCCTGAGCATCCTGACCCTGCATACTTTGCCGGACTGATGCCATTTGCTCCCGTATTTCAGCGCGTTCTTTTTTTGATAATGTATTTTCAGCAACCTCCCATGTTTGTTCAATCCCCCGGAAAATCCTCTCAGCAGTTTGACAGAATTCAATCAACTGTCTTTGATTAAAATCATCCACTGCATGTTCATAGGAATCCTCGATAATGCTTTCAATTTCGAACTGCGTTAAACCGTGAAAAGGAATAACTTCTATTTCAGCCTTTTCCCCGCTGCGTTTTTCAGCAGCAGAAACAGTGAGGATTCCGTTTGCATCTACACGGAACTGGACTTGTACTAACGGATATCCGCTTTTCATTGGTGGTATACCACGTAATTTAAACTGGCCGAGGGCACGGCAATGCTTGATTAATTCTCGTTCACCCTGATAAATATTCACATCAATTGAGGTCTGATTATCAACATTAGTAGTGAATGTCTCGCTTTCTTCTGCAGGGACAGTAGTGTTTCCGGTGATGATTTTACTGAATGTACCTCCTAAAGTTTCTATTCCCAGTGCAAGTGGAATAACATCAAGCAATAAAAAATCACGTCTTCCACCTGC
>CAJXDX010000232.1 GCA_913052275.1 uncultured Pseudomonadota bacterium
GCACCAATTAAACAAAGTGCATTTGTAATGTATCCCCGGTTCCCTGTTGTGTAGTCTGTGGGAGAACTAAGTTTTTTAATACCAATAGTTTTGGTCATGTTGTCTGCAGCTCCAGTTTTGAGAAAGTTGCTGAATGATACACCGGCCTGTCCCAGGTAACCACTGGCCCTTTCGTAATTTGAACAATTGGTATTCTCTGCAACAGATTTATACTTTTGCTCATCAAGCTTAACCTCGCAACTTTGTCCTGAATCCTGTGTGTCGGCACAGGAAACCAATGCAAACTGTATCAGCAAAAGGGCCAGAATTCTGATAATTGAATTCATGAAAAAACTTTTTTGTTTAACTGGTTTCATTTATTTCGTGGTCTGCTTGCTGTTAAAAGGTTTCATCTAGTTTTTGAATTACTGAATTAATTTGATGACTTGTAACTACATCCTGGTCGCTTGCACTGGCAAGGATGAGGTTTGCCTCTTCAGGAAAAACTCCTGCCCCGTCAAGAATTGCATTGAGATATAATCTGCGCTCAGAAAGTGTTTCAGCAGCCTCCGCCTTTTCCAGCAAAGTTTCGAACAATGGCCTGGGATTTCGATTTTGTGCTTTCAGTGAAGGATACAAAGCACCAATAAGCTTCAATAAAGGTACGAGATCTGTTTCGGAACGAGTATTGTCAGTGGATTTCAAGACACGTTCTGTTATATAAGTAATGTTCCCCAGCAAACCTTTTTGCAGAGCTGCAGTTACGTTTTCAAGGATAATTTCCCTTCTTAGCTGACCTTCATCTGTCTCATCGAATGAAGTGAAGGCCAGTCCAATGGCATCAGGTTTCCCAGGATCAAAGCCGCTTTTCTGACGTTCAAGCTGCTGATGCAGAATTGCGTCTATGTGGGTTTCCAAAAAGTCTGTTGGTCTGTTTATAATTCCGGCGTACGCTTTCTCAGATAGCTGGGGTGATTTTGTTGACGGGAAACCGTAAATTTTCACCTTTTCCCTTGAGGCACCAAGCAGCTTTCTTAGATCAACCGAAATATCCTCATTCTCTGCCCACTCAGATGCTTGTTCGATAAACTCATTTGACTTTTCCTCCTGTAGTGAGAAAAGCTCAATTTCTCCTGCAAATCTAATCAATCGGCCCTGAATCAAATAAGGTACATCCTGATCATCCAAGGCATCTTCAATCCATTCCCAGACGACCAATTTGAGTTCGTCCATTTCTTCATTCCATTCTTCACGCTCTTCAAGCGGCTCACGCTTGGTCAAAGGCCCATATGCTCCTGCTTCAACCGCTTTAGGATCTGCGTTAGCCGGAATCGCAACTTTTATTTCTACTCCAAGATCCCATTCTTCCTGGTTTTTCCTGATATCTTCGTCACAAATGTTTTCCGGGCAGTTTTCCAGGCTTGGCTCGGTCAGTAATAGCCGGTGCAAAGCACTCACTGTATGGTATTGAAGTTCCGGTTCAAGTCCTTCAAATTTGTTCAGCAGGAACAACAAAGCATCTTCACGTAAATCTGGCTCAACACCGAAAACCATCATCATTCCGTCGTGTTTCTCCTGGAAACCCAGGCTGCCTGCAACAAGTTCAACAATGCTGTCGATTATGGTAAATTTTAAATGTGTGGGCCACTCAGGTTCATCAAGCACAGTATTCAGGCGTGAGAGACTTCTGTCACGTATGTCGCCGTCGTCGCTCATAAAGGTAAAAAATGTCAAAGCGCTTAATGCCATTTCACGCTTTCCTGGTTCCTTCATATGCTTTGAGATATATCGTATCTCACGCAAAGCACTGACTTGCTGCTGAATAGAGCTGTCATACTGGTATTTGAGTTTCTCCATGGAGGAGTTCAACTCCTGGTAATTGAAGCTTTTTTCAAATGTCAAATAGGTCAATCTGCCCTGAGTAATGCAGCCGCTGAACCAGATCAAAAATACAGCTAAAATCAACAGGGAACTATAACGCATCATATTTCCAGTTTTGTAATGATTGCATTTAAAATATTAGTGATACTTGCAGGCTCTTTCGTTTATCCATCAGTTCACCGGAATATCCGCCAATTTCCTGAGCATAATTAGCTACATCAATTTTAAAACCAAATAAGTTCATGGTCCATCCTGCACTGTTATAGGGGCCATTTCGTCCTGCCCTTACAGAGAAAAGATGATGGCCATTAAATAATTTATTCCAGCCAATTTCTATTCCAAACTTAATGTTTCTTTCAGTGATTGGATTCCCTTTGGAAACCAGTTTTTGAGCGTTGGTCAAGTCATGATAATCTGCTGCAAGTATTATATCAAAACCCCTAAGTTCAGACTCAGTGCTAATCCCCATGTTCATTGTCATGGGGACTTTTCCTGCATTGTTGAAGTCAAGTCCTCCGATATTCTGCAGACTTATTGCGACTTTTGGATGCAGGTTGTGCACACCGTCGAAGTGATAGATTGCTCCTGCATCAGGAGCAAAAGCCGCTTTATTTTCAAATTTCTTTGTAAGTTTGGTGTATTTATTTTGTTCTATGACCTCAATCATAGCCTCGTCAAACACATGAAACTTTGTGTCTATTCCAGCTCTTTGAACAAGCTTGGCGCCAAGACCAACATCAAGCTGATAGTCAAGGAAACTCCATGCCATTCCACCGGCAAGCCCTGCCTGCACAAATGATCTTGTTTC
>CAJXDX010000233.1 GCA_913052275.1 uncultured Pseudomonadota bacterium
AAAATTTTTACAAAGCTGATTAAAGAACTCACTATCGCCGCAAGACTTGGCGGCAGCGACTCGGATGCAAATCCACGCTTAAGAACTGCGATTGCCAATGCAAAAAGCCAGAGCATGCCCAAAGATAACATCGAACGAGCAATCAAAAAAGGAGCAGGTGAGCTGGATGGTTCATTATATGAGGAAATCATTTATGAAGGTTATGGTCCTCATAACGTTGCCGTTATAGTGGAGGTGATGACTGATAACCGAAACCGTTCCATCGCCTTTGTAAGAAGTTCTTTCAGAAAATACAATGGGAATTTAGGCTCAGCTAATTCTGTTCAGTACATGTTTGATCGGCTTGGCTCAATTACTGTTGATAAATCTAATATCGATGAAGACAGATTAACTGAATTTATTATCGAGGCAGGTGCGGAAGACATCAACACTGAGAATCCTGATGTATTTCAGGTCATTACAGCTCCTTCCGATTTTGATTCTGTAAGATCATACCTGGAAGATATGGAGGTCCAGATGCTGAACGCGGAGTTAATATGGAACCCGCAGACTCGCATTGTAATTGACAATAGTAAAAAAGCGGAACAGGTAATAAAACTGATTGATTTATTGGAAGAAGATGATGACGTTCAGAGTGTTCATTCCAATTTTGACATCAGTGAAAACGTGCTGGCAGAACTTGGCTGATTCTCTGCGCATTTTAGGCATTGATCCCGGAAGCAGGAAAACCGGCTATGGTTTTATTGAGCATTCCGGCAACAAATCTCGTCATTTAGATAGCGGCTTTATCAGACTAAATGAAAAGGATACACTCTCAGAGCGTTTATTCATACTTTCCAGGGAACTGGGAAAAATCATTGACAGACTAAATCCAAATTGCGGAGCAATTGAAAAAATTTTTTACGCCAAAAATGCTCAGTCTGCACTTTCTTTAGGACATGCCCGCGGAGTGATACTGCTGAAATTTTCAGAACGCCAATTGCCTGTTCACGAGTATCAGGCACTTAAAGTAAAGCAGACAGTTGTAGGTGCTGGAAGGGCGGACAAAAGCCAGATACAGCACATGGTCAAGATTCTGCTGAAAATAAATGACTCCCTGCAGGAAGACCAGGCAGACGCACTTGCTGTAGCTCTCACACATGCCCACTTGTGGAGGGCACAGAATAATTCGTTATAAAATGAATTCATTTTTTCATGATCGCCTACCTTGAAGGTCATATACTACGTTCTGAAGCCAATTTAATTGTTCTAAAAACTTCAGCAAACGTTGGTTACGCAGTGCATGTCCCTTTGCAGGTTTCAGTAAAATATTCTCCTGAAGAATTCCTTTCACTGCATATACATTCCAATTACAGAGAGGATGACATTTCTCTTTATGGTTTCCAAAATTTGGAGGAAAAAGAGCTGTTTGAAATGCTGATAAAAACCTCAGGGGTTGGTCCAAAATTAGGTTTAGCCGTTCTTTCAGCAATTTCTCCACGTCAACTGGTTGACGCAGTACAGCAGAACAATACCGGAGTTTTCAGTCAGGTTCCCGGAATAGGGAAAAAAACTGCTGCAAAATTGTGTCTGGATATGAAAGATCAGTTGAAGAAGCATTCTTTTTCCGGATTTGAATCTGGGATTGAGTATGGAGCAAACACCGGAACAGCTTCAGGTGCAACGGAAATCGACGGAGTTTTCTCTGCTTTAAAGAATCTAGGTTATTCGGAAAAGGAAATTCTGTCAGTCCTGAAAGAATCCGGGAATTCAGACTTGCCCTTTGAAGACAGACTGAAAAAAGCACTTTCCTTATTAACTCCTTTACGATAGAACAGAAGTGCTTGCACAAAATAATTTAGAGGAGACAACATGGCAAACCTTAACAAAGTTACGTTGATTGGACGGTTGGGACATGATCCGGAAATACGCTACACACAATCAGGCAGCGCTGTTGCCAATGCAACCATCGCAACCAATGATTATTGGACAGACAAACAAGGTGAAAAGCAGGAACGAACCGAATGGCACAGTCTCGTAATGTGGGGCAGGCTGGCTGATTTGGCCCAGTCTTATTTGAAAAAAGGCTCTCAAGTTTATGTTGAGGGACGCTTACAGACAAGAGACTGGGAAGATCAACAGGGCCAGAAACACTATAAAACTGAAGTTGTAGTAACAACAATGCAATTTCTGGATTCAAGAATTTCTGATTCAGAATCTGCTCAGGCAGGGGCATCTTCTGCATATACAGACAGTACATCTTCTTCTCAGGATTATTCAACAAATAGTGAATCTAATGCACCTGATTCCAAACAAGAAGATGATTACATAAAGGATGATATACCTTTTTAAATTTAGTTGAAGGTAAATTTCAGCAGATCGTGAATACTGATAACAAGGTCGAGAAATTTTGAAAAGATAACATTATCTTCGTGCTTCTCAACTCAACTAACTGACTAAGATATTTACAATTTCTTTTATTTCAGTGAGACTTGCATATCCGAATGATGTAACATGTTGTGCTGAAAAAACATTATTCAATTATATCAAGAATTAACGTAACCATTAATTAACTTGCCTGGATCCCTCCATAAGCAATTCAAAAGTCCCTTTCTATTTTTGTTGTTGCTGCCAGGAATGCCATCCTTCTTTGCAAGGATGTTTGATGCTGCATTTATTTCATTTTCA
>CAJXDX010000234.1 GCA_913052275.1 uncultured Pseudomonadota bacterium
TTAATTTTTGTAATTTGTATTTCGTGCTCTGGAGTCAATAGAGGGATGGAAACTCTGTTTATGATAAACCAGTAATAGATGAAATAAAAAATCAGTCCTAAACCAAGCGGTGTGTAGAGCAGTACAAAAAACCTGACTGCACCCACAGGTATAGCCAGCGTTTTAGATACATCAGCACAAACTCCAAGCCACCAATTTTTACTTAGTGGATGTTCCGGAAGTGTTCCTCTGTATCTACGGATTAGTCCATGCATAATCCAAAAGGCAAACATCATTGAAAGCAAGCCGATTAAGAGGAGGAAAGTACTAATCAATGCAGAGATCACAACTTAGATTAAACACCATCTACAACTTGACGATATGCTTTACGAAATCCCCTCGTTAGCAGTTCTTCCCTGGTGAGATTGTATTTGATGGATATTTCTTCCAGCAGGTGATAGAAATCTTTTTTCTCCGGAACAGACGTCTGCAAAATCATTTTCTCTAATAATAAGAGCAGCTGATCAAAGTGTAACTTTGTTTTAACCTTTTGATTCATGGCATTCATTCTTCCTGTATAAAAATGTAACGAGAACCACCACTGGTTGTGACCAGCAACAGTATGCCTTTTGCTGTATCCATCTCATTTACAATTTTTTTGAAAATCTCAATATTTTTAACTGCCTTACGCTCTACCTCCTGTATAATCATACCCGTACGCAACCCGGCTTTTTCAGCAGGACTTCCAGATTCAATTTTGCTGATCAACACACCGCTCCCTGGTTTAACTCCAAGCTTTTCCGCGTTGCCATCAGTCAGTGCTTCAACAGTCATCCCCAGCAATTCTACCTGTTCCACAGCAGGAGTCAGCTGCGGAGTCATTTTGACTCTGCCAACATTCTGGGGGCGCTCATCCAACTTGAGTTTGATGTTAATCGACTTACCTTCTCTTATCAGTTCCAAATCTATTTCTGTGAAAGCCCCTGCATTGGCAATTTCGTTACGCAGATGATTGCTGTTTTGTATCAGCTTGTCGTTAATACGAACCACTACATCCCCCTTAAGCATGCCTGCTCTTTGAGCCGGTGTATCCTCCATTACTGCAGTAATCAGACTGCCTTTGGTATTTTTCAGTTTGAAAGCCTTCGCCAGGTCCTGACTGACATCCTGGATTCCTACTCCAAGCCATCCTCTTGATACAGAACCTTTATCTATTAAATCCTTCATGATTTTGCTTGCCATATTGATTGGAACAGCAAAACCAATTCCCTGATATCCACCGCTTTGACTGAAAATTGCGCTGTTAACTCCTACAATTTCTCCGCGCAGATTGACAAGCGGCCCCCCGCTGTTACCTGGATTGATGGCAGCATCAGTTTGGATAAAATTTTCGTATTCATTAATACCCATATTTGAACGCCCTTTGGCGCTGACAATCCCATATGTTACAGTTTGAATTAAACCGAAGGGATTCCCTACTGCAATAACATCTTCACCTACAAGTATTTTTTCTGAATCTCCCATTGGGAGGACTGGCAGTCCGTCACCCTCAATTTTTATTACAGCAATGTCAGACTCCGGGTCTGTCCCAACAATCTTTGCATCCTTTTCTTCTCCATCGTACATGACCACAATTATCCTGTCTGCTTCTCCAACAACATGATGATTTGTCAGAATATAACCCTCAGAGTCAATTATAGAACCAGACCCCATACCTTTCTGTCGAAATTCACGATTTGGCTGTTCCCGTTGTTGTTGATTATTTTTTGGAGGATTGAGTTCCGGGAAAAAGCGTCGAAAAAATTCATCATTATACAAATCCATGGGATTGTTAAAAGATCGACCATCGGAGCTTCGAACAATTTTTTCCACTTTGATATGAACCACTGCCTTTTGTACATTTTGAACAAGTGCCGCACGCGTTTTTGAACCTCGAATCATTTGTTCCAAATCATCAGTGGTTTGTGCAACTGAATGAACAGAAAAGAAAATGTTTATGAGAACAAACGGTACTAAAAATTTCTTGCAAAATTTCATTTTTAAATTTTTTTAATATATAAAATAATTAACTGCATTTTTTCACTGCTGCTATTATATCCTGCACTACGTCCATCTTCCAGAAATTTTTACTTCTTATTGGCTGAAAAACTGAATGATGTGTTTTTTTGCTGGACATATATGTTTCTGTGGCTAGATTAGTGTTATCTTGTTGTGCAATATGGAATTGTTCAGTTGCAAAACCCGGCATTCCCAGAACTAAATTCTTAAAAATTAAAGAGGAAATATGAGTAATATACCAAATGAAAATCTTTACACTCGTGAACACGAATGGGTAAGGATTGAAGGTAACAAGGCTGAAGTTGGTATTACTGACCATGCGCAAAAAGCATTGGGTGATATCGTCTTTGTAGAATTGCCTGAGATTGATGATGAAATAGACAGCGGAGATGAATTCGGCTCAGTTGAATCTGTCAAAGCTGTTTCTTCTCTGTTCATGCCCGTGAGTGGTCGCATCATTGCGGTTAACACTGAGTTGAAGGACAGCCCGGAGTTAATTAACGAGGAATGCTATGATGATGGCTGGATGATACGTTTGGAACTGATAAATCCAGACGAGTCAGCAGATTTATTATCAGCTGAGGAATATGAAGAATTCCTGCTTGATGAAGAATCATGACGCAA
>CAJXDX010000235.1 GCA_913052275.1 uncultured Pseudomonadota bacterium
CGTTCAACCATCAGGGCTATTTCCCGTTCAGACTGAAGTACCTCCAGCAGCTTGAGGGCTTTATCAACTGTATCCACAACAAACCCGTTAATCTCCAGGATTATGTCCTTTGGTTTCAATCCCAATTGTTCATAAATACTTTCTTTTTTTATATACTGAAACATGAAATATGGCTTGCCGTCTTTCTTGGTTGGAATAACCCTGGCATCATTCAAAAGCTGTCCAAAATCTGCCAGTTGTTCATCAACCCATACGCGCTCAAAGTGAAAAGTATTCTCACTCTTTGCAGCAGTGGATGGAGACGGAGTATTTTCTGAAGCAGATTTTTCCTGAGGAGAAACAATTAACGCGGTAGTTTTTAGATTGTTAGAAACACTTTCCTGTATCTTCTTTGATTTTGCCGCAACATCAGCCTTTTTCGCAGCTGGAACTGTGTTTCTCATCCACAAGGCCTGTTTTTTCCCATTGTGCAGAAGCAAAACCCATCGGTCCTTAATGTCCAGTACTTTTACACTTCCATCCTTGCAGTCATCATCATGTCGAATAGTATTTGCGTTAAAACAATCTCCTATGCCAAAAATAACATAATTTTTAAGATTGTCTTTTTTGCTGATAAAAGCAAATGAGGTCTTTGGGCCATAGATCATGGTTCCTGTAAGGGCAAGTGCAAGACTTGTTTGTTCGACCATTCCCTCCCCTTCAGTTTCCGTGGTCTTAAGAACTAAATCCGGCGGAGGTTCATCAGACAATTCTATTTCGTTTTTTTGAGCGTTAAATACATTACGCTCCAAAATAACGCTAAAAGAATCCTCAGCTTTTCCAGGATCAAGAGGAAGGTTTTCTGTTGCAATTGTGTATCTTCCAGGCGATGAGTCTGAGAAAGACAGGACCTGATGATGCAGCCAGGTGCTCAAGAGGGATCCTCCAATGTATGAGGCAATTCCCCCAAGCAGGAGGTTGAAAAATAAAATAAATGTTGAAGAGGAAACTCTCATTCTGGGAAAAAAAAATTGAGAGACTTATTGAGACAAGGGAATCAGCTGCCTGAGTGGTTTTTCCCTTTTTGTTTTATAAAATCAACTGCAAACTCTGCGGCAAGCAAATACCCTTTGACTCCAAGTCCGGCCAGTGCCCCAATTGCTATATCTGAAAAATAGGAATGGTGCCTGAATTCTTCGCGTTTATGTATGTTGGTAAGGTGAATTTCAACAAAAGGTATTTCCACGCCAAGCACTGCATCACGCAGCCCAACACTGGTGTGAGCTAGTGCTCCCGGATTCAAAAGCAGAAAATCAGCCCCGCGATGTTTATGCAGCCAATCAATAATTTCTCCTTCTGAGTTTGACTGAAATGTTTCACACTGAATTTCATGCCCGCTTAGTATGGCCTCCACCTTTTCTTCAATTTCCTTCAAAGTTGTTGAACCATATATTTCAGGCTCACGGCTCCCCAGTAAATTTAGATTTGGACCATTTAACAGAAGTACTTTTGGCATTGCTGAAAAGTATTTTAATAATTGATTTGTTTATGCTTCTTTTTCAGGAGAATCAGCATCCATAAACTGAATTATTGATTGCTCAAGATAATGCCTGATTCAATAAAATGCAAGAAATTTGAATGATTGCGAAATAAGGCATTAAATGACAAGCAAGTTCCGCACGAATTCAGTCATTACCTTCAAAGTTTGTGACTGCTGGTCTCGATGAGGTGAATGACCGCATTTTTCCAGAAAACATGTTTCAACACTTCCTCCTGATTGACGCACAATTGCTTCGACCTGCGCTGAGGTGCCATATTCATCATCATTTCCCTGGATTATTAATTGCGGAACCTTTATTCGCGGCAAAGATGATTCAATGTTCCAGTTAGTGAATTCAGGGTTAAGCCAGACATCTGCCCATCCATTGAATGTTAGATCAATGTCTTTATGATGTTTCTTCAGACGTTCACGCAGATTACCGGAATTAAAATGCTCACGCAGTTTCTGTATGGAAGAAATTGTGAGGGATTCACAAAAAACATGCGGTGCTTCGTTTACCATTCCCAGCAATTTATCAGCAGAGTCTGATCCGGCGTGGATCAAAGCAATCGATGCTCCGTCAGAATGTCCTACAAGGATATACTGTCGAATCCTGCACTGTGCAAGTATTTCAGGCAGTACCTCTAAACCTTCTTCGTGCATGAAGTTCAGTGAGCGGGGAAGTTCACACTTCTCTGATTTTCCGTACCCAAACCTGCTGTACACAAGTGCGCCGCATCCTGTTTGCTGGGACAGTTTTTGCGGGAAGTCCTTCCACATGGAAACACTGCCCAGCCCCTCATGAAGAAAAATAAGTGTTGGGGCATCTTCCGGAGCAGGTCCATGCCAGACTGATTCCAGAATTTTTTCGTTTACCTGAATATCCAAAGGGAGAGAATACACGAAGGAACCAGGAATGTTATTGCCTGGGCCAGCTTAGAAAGATACTTTCAATCATCCTCAGCATCATTGCTTTTGGAGGCGAATACTTTGTCAAGGTCCTTTTGAAGTTTGCCCAGGTGGTATTCTTTGTTAAGGGCGATGTGAATTATGGAGAAAAGAGTCGCAACCGGTGAAAAGACAGCAAAACCATACTGTGTAATAAGGTACAAATCAACCAGCAGGGCTGATG
>CAJXDX010000236.1 GCA_913052275.1 uncultured Pseudomonadota bacterium
TTGAAAAATCCTTTTTCCAGATAAGGACTGAATTGTTCTGGAGAAACAGGTGACTTGACAACTTTATCTTCCCTGCCTTTGCTTAAATGATTTTCTTCAGCATCACGATTTACATCTGATATTTCTACTTCTTTTAAAAGTTCAAAGTATTCCAGTATCGTGGAAAATTGTTCAGCGAATACTTCGGTTTCTTTTTCTGTCAATTCCAACGAAGAAAGCCGGGCAATCTTTCTTACTTCTTCAGGAGTGAATTTTGTTGTCATACAGGTTGAAGCATTAATTTTATTTCTGCCTGTGCCGCCAGTTTATCATCAACACTGGCCTTCCCTTCAAAAACCCAGAAGTTACGGCGTTGGTTAATCAGGCTTGTCTCCAACACAAGCTGATCACCTGGAACAACCGGAATACGAAACTTCGCCTTATCAATACCTGCAAAAAAAACGATTTCACTTGATGAAGCGTCCTCTTTACCAGAGTGAATTACTATTCCGGCAGTTTGTGCCAGTGCTTCAATAATCATTACACCTGGAAGTACAGCCTGGCTCGGAAAATGACCTTGAAATACCTCTTCGTTCCCCGAAATATTTTTTAGTGCCTTGCAGTATTTGCCTTTTTGAACTTCCAGAACTCTGTCAACCAGTAAAAATGGATAACGGTGAGGCAGAATATTCTTTATTTCCTCAAGACTCATCATCATTCATCTCCGGATTTTTTGAGGGCATTGTACTCATCAATTACTTTTTGTGTAAGATCTGTTGTATCTTCCTTCATGTACAAAATTACCTGGGCAGCATTTTTTTCCAGCACCAGGTCTAATTTTTCATTGATGGAAATAGAGCGAATTACAGTTTTAAGTTCTTTGAAAATAGCTTCAGAAAGACGCCTTTCTTCAAGTCTCATTTCCTGTTCAAAGGCACGTACTTTTTCACGCAGCTGCTGCTGACGAGTTATCAGTTCCCGCTCCTTGTCCTCTTTTGCTTTTGGAGCCAGCAATGGATTATTTCGCAAGTCATCGGCAATTTTACGCAGTTCAGACTCCTCAAGTTTAAATTCCTGTTGTTTTTGACGCCCTCGTCTCTCAAGAATGTTTTTTGAACGTATACCTGGTTCAGATTGATTAAGAGCTTCATTTAAATCCACTACACCGATTTCAATAGAAAATGCTGGAGAGACTGAACAAAAAAATAATATTATTGTAATTTGCAGAAAAAATTTCATTGAACGAAGCAGATAAATTTACAAAAGCAGAAGTAAAACGGAAATATAAGTATTAAATCAAGTACCAGAGGATCAGAAAAGTACCGATAGTGAAGATTAGTGCGTAATTCTGAGTTAATCCATTTTGGAACGGACGAATCGTGTTGCCTGCAGTACGGACGGCGGTTCCTGAAGTATTTACAATCCGGTCGATAACATTTAAATCAAATACACGCCAGAGAAAATGGGTTGTAAAAAGATGTCCCGGCTTAATTAATACCAAATCATACAGCTCATCAACATACCATTTGTTTAGTGAAAGCTTATAAGCCCATTCCCATTTTTCCCTTAGCCTGGAAGCGATTTCAAATCCAGAATGATACACTCTACTTGCCAGATACCAGGCCAGTAAAGCAAATAGCACTGAAAGCACCATAAGTATCCACTCTGTAAATACTGCACCATGCCCACTTGGTATTTCGGCAAAGAAACCATGGAATAATAGCTCCATATTATTTGGTAGAAGATGGAAAATATGGGGTACTCCAAAAAAACCGCCAAAAACTGAAAGCACAGCCAGAACAGCTAGAGGAATCGTAATTGAAACAGGTGACTCAGAAACATGTTCAGCCACATGCTGGTCTACTCTTGATTCACCATGAAATGTCAAATAGATCATTCTGAACATATAAAATGCTGTTAAGCCTGCAGTCAGGAACCCGATACCCCAGAACCATGCGCTTCCAAAAGGAGAACTGAAGGCATACCAGAGGATCTCATCCTTGCTGAAAAAACCTGAAAAGAAGGGAATTCCGGAAATTGCCATAGTACCAAGCAGCATAGTTATATAAGTGATGGGAAGCTTGTTCTTAAGCGCCCCCATTTTTCGCATATCCTGTTCGTGATGAACTGCAAGAATCACTGATCCGGATCCCAAAAAGAGAAGCGCCTTAAAGAAAGCATGTGTCATTACATGGAATACCCCTGTAGTAAAGGCTCCAACCCCCATGGCTAAAAACATATAGCCCAGTTGACTGACCGTGGAGTAAGCAAGTACTCTCTTAATGTCTGTTTGAGTGATTGCAATGCTTGCTGCTAAAAGAGCTGTTAAAGCTCCAATAACTGCAATGATGTTCATGGTTAGCGGTGCAAGTACAAACAAGTGACTCAATCTGGCAACCATGTATAATCCTGCAGTAACCATTGTAGCAGCATGTATCAGTGCAGATACAGGTGTTGGTCCTTCCATTGCGTCCGGGAGCCACACAAACAGCGGAATTTGAGCAGATTTCCCCGTGGCTCCAAGAAACAGCAGCAGGGTTATAATGGTCACCAGAATACCGCCATGCTCTAATTTGACTGCAGCCTCGGCATTTACCGTATTGAACTCAATTGATCCGAAAGTTAAAAAAATCAGTAGCACCGCAGAAAGCACTCCAAAATCACCAAC
>CAJXDX010000237.1 GCA_913052275.1 uncultured Pseudomonadota bacterium
CATTTTAAAGTTATACTTAATGGAATCAATTCAATAAATTTTCAAAACCCTTGAATGCATGAAGAATCATTAAATTCCTTTAGTCAAAAAGATCTCCGTAATCTTCTGGAGAGAGGCGTTCATATTCCTGATTTGAATTTGGTTCATATAACCAGGGATGTAAAGCTTGAAAATATTGCTCCCGGATGCACGATTTATCCTTTCGTTCGCATTACAGGCTCCAAGACACAAATACATTCAGGAGCGAGAATTGGTGCAAGAGGTCCGGTCATTTTGGAGAACAGCTTGATTGGAGAAAATGCTGTTATTGGGGATTTAGGTCAGGTTACCTTGATTGATACAGTTGTTGGGCCAAAATCTGTTCTGGGTGCCGGAGTTGCTGAACAGGCAGTTTTTTTGGGCAAGGAAACCATGATCAACGATTTTACCACCGGCTATGGTTTCAGGGTACGGAAAGGATCGCTTTACGAAGAAGATGCTTCATCCGCTCAGCACACAGATACAAAAATGACCATATTGTTCCCATGGACCACATTGGGAAGCGACATAAATTTTTGTGATGCCCTTCTGGCAGGCGGGACAGGACCTGAACTTGGTTCATTCAGTGAAGTGGGCAGCGGCACCATTCATTTCAACTATAGTATCAGAGGCGACAAAGCAACCGCATCTTTATTTGGTGATGTTTTTCAGGGTGTGTTTCTGGACCAGGAGCGGCTTTTTATCGGGGGGAACAACAGTCTATTGGGGCCTGTCAAGGCTGATTTTGGCACTATGACTGCAGCAGGGGCAAGGATAAAAGGTAAGCTGCCCAAAGGGCTCAACTACGGTCATTCCCTGCCAAAAGGAACAGTTGATTATGATGCAAGAATATTTTCAGGTGTTTCCGGAATTGTTAAAAATCAGGTAAATGTGCTTGCTGAATTGACAGCCTTGGCTAACTGGTATAAGCAGGTGAGGATAAATTGTGCAGCGCAAGCTCCGGAACAAAAATTCCTTTATGAGTCTGGACTGCGCATGATTGAATTGAATTATCAGGAACGTCTGCACCAGTTGAATAGATATGTGGATTTCCTGGAAAATTCAGTCAGGCTTCTGGAGAGTATGCAGGCTTCGAAAAAACAGATTTCTGAACAAAAAGATTTGCTTTCTCGATGGCCAAAATTAGATTCAGAATTTAAGAAACTGGAAAAATACGAAATTCAAATTCCGGAATCTTTGAAGGAAGAATTTGACAATCTGCAATCTCAGGGGCAATCAGACTACACAGGTTTGATCAAAAACTTGTCCCAATCCGGAAAGCAGACAGGGAAAACCTGGCTCTCAGAAATTGCCGGGATTGTGCGCAATGTTTATACAGCTGGAATGTAGAACAGCGGTTAGAGGATTATTAAAAGGACTTTGGAGATGCTTTCAAGTGACTAAGCAGCCAGCTGTGTTTTGGCTGTCTGTGCAACCTGTGCAAACAACTCTGGTTCTTCCATCGCCAAAAAAGCCAGAGTTTTGCGGTCCATTTCAATTTTTGCAGCTTTCAATCCATAGATGAACTGGCTGTAATTCATGCCATGTTCTCTAACTGCTGCATTTATGCGTACAATCCAAAGACGACGGAAATCTCGTTTTCTGACTTTTCTGTCACGGTAGCTGTATTCTCTTGCTCTATCAACTGCGTCCTTAACTGTGCGCAAAAGTCTGCTACGACCTCCACGATACCCTTTTGCAGCCTTGAACAGGGATTTTTTACGCTTTCGTGAATGAACTGCTAATTTTACTCTCATTTAAATCTAATCTATGTTTATCCGTTTGGAAGCATCAGTTTAACAGCTTTGCTGTTTGCGCCTGATACCATTGTTTTCTTTCGCAACACACGTTTCACATCCTGGTTTCGCTTACGCATCCCATGTCTCAGAAAAGCGCGTTTCCTTTTGAAACCCCCTCCTCCTGTAGCTTTAAAACGCTTTGCTGCGCCTCTATGTGTTTTTATTTTCATGGCAGATTTATTTTCTTTTTTTAGGTGGAGCAAGAATCATGTGCATTGATCTACCCTCACTTCTGATTGGCTGCTCAACTGTACCGCCATCTCCAATTTCAGCCTGGAATTTTTCCAGTAATTCAATTCCAAGGTCTTTGTGTGCTATCTGGCGTCCCATAAATCTTACACCGACTTTAACTTTGTCTCCATCTTCAAGAAAGCGCAGCGCGTTCCGCAGCTTAAATTGAAAATCATGCTCTTCAATTTTGGGTTTCATTTTCACCTCTTTGAGGTGAACAATTTTCTGATTTTGCCTTGCTACGTGACTTCGTTTGCTTTGCTGATATTTAAATTTACCATAATCCATCAAGCGGCAGACAGGAGGCTTTGCTTTTGGCGAAACCTCAACTAAATCCAAATCGGCATTTTCCGCCATTTCTAATGCCTCGTCTGTAGGCATAATACCCACTTGACCACCTTCCCCATCAATAAGCCGTACCTCGCTGACACTAATCTGATCATTGATTCGTGTTGTTTCTTCATTTCTAATTGGAGGTCGTGACCTGCGTATTCCTATGAGCTTTCTCTCTGCTTTGATGAATGTTTGGTAGGCGCGGGCGGGATTGAACCGCCGACCCCTACCGTGTCGAGGTAGTGCTC
>CAJXDX010000238.1 GCA_913052275.1 uncultured Pseudomonadota bacterium
GATTTTTATTCCATGTTTACTCAAGGGCAAAGATCGGATGCGTCTTCCAGATGAAGAAAAAATTGCATTGGTTAGAGCAGGTGCTGCAAGTGGTACGGCTACTTCACCAACACCACCTATTTCGTTACCACTTTCAATTATTTCAACGGAAATTTCTGGTGAACCCTTTAGTCTTAGAATTGAATAATCATGAAAATTACTTTGCTCAACCCGGCCGTCTTTTAACGTGATCTCTTCACCCAAAGTTGCTGACAAACCAAAAGTAAAGCCTCCTTCCATCTGAGCTCTGACGGTATTAGGATTTATTACTTTTCCACAGTCAATAGCGATCCAGGCTTTGTTCAAATTTAGCATACCATTAACATCAGTGGAAACTTCAATCACTGCTCCGACAATGCTTCCGAACGATTTATGAATTGCGATTCCCAATCCGTGTCCCTTTGGAAGTATTCTTCCCCATTTAGATTCTCTCATCACTTTTTCTAAGACTTTCTGAAAACGAGGTTTTCCTGACAAAAGTTTCATGCGATAATCAAACTGATCCTGTTGAGCCAGATGGGCGGCTTCATCTATTGCACTTTCTGTAAAAAAAGCGTTGAATGAACTACCTACTGAATGCCAAAATCCAACAGGAACACCTGAATCAACTTCAGAATAATCAATATTAAAATCCTCTATTGCATAAGGTATTTCATCCGCGCCTTCAGTTGACAATGGATCTATATTAAACCAGGCCATTGGTGCAAAAAAGCGTTTAAGAATTGAAGGTGAGGCCAACTGATTATTCCAAGATATAGGGAATCCATCTTTATTTAATCCTATCTGGAAACGACTCATACTGGCTGGACGATAAAAATCATGCTGCATATCTTCCTCACGCATCCAGGTTACTTTAATCGGTTTCCCTAATGCTTTAGCAAGTATCAAAGATTGTTTTACAAAATCAGTTTCTCCTCGTCTCCCAAACCCACCACCAAGATAAGTTGTGTGAATTTGAATCTGTTCCTCATCTAATTCTGTAATTTCTTTTGCGGCATCCATGCACCCTCCTTGAGATTGAGTTGGAACCCAGACTTCGCAAAAATTATCTGTAACATTTGCCGTGCAGTTCATTGGTTCAAGGGGAGCATGAGCTAAAAAAGGTACTTCGTATTCTAGATCTAAAACTTGATTTGCTTCAATTTTAGTTTTCCCTTCGTCATCTAGAGCCTTAAGCAATTCCTTCTGAACTTGCTGACTTTCAAGCCCTATAGTTTCCCCTCCATGAAATTTAAGATTCAAGACTTCCATTCCTCTTTTTGCACGCCAGGTATTATCTGCTATAACTGCAATCCCATTAGGTATGAGAGTCACTTTTTTTACCCCCCTAATGCTTTTTGCAGCATCCTCGTCATATGATAGGACTTCACCTCCAAAAACAGGGGATTGTCGGATGGTTGCATACATCATTTCTGGCAACCTTACATCAATCCCGAATTGGGCAGATCCATTTGTTTTGCTTGGAATATCAATTCGTTTTATTGATTTGCCTACTAAATTATAGTCTTTAGAATTTTTTAAAGGAGGATCAGAAGGAATGTCTATTTTTCCTGCTGCTTCAGCAAGCTCACCATAGCTTAATTTTTGGCTGCTATTCTTACGATATATGTATCCTGACTTAGCTACACATTCCTCTATAGGTATTTCCCATTTTTGAGCTGCAGCCTTTTGAAGCATTAGTCGAACTGCTGCACCTGCTTTTCTTAACGGGTTCCAAAAGCCCTTAACGCTTGAACTTCCAGCCGTCATTTGACCTGAATTACTTTCAGGGTTGATGTATTTCGAATTTACTGGTGCAGTTTCCGTTTTAACACTTTGCCAGTCTGCTTCCAGTTCTTCAGCCAATATCATGGAAAGTGAAGTATTCACTCCTTGCCCCATTTCAGAACTAGGAACAATCAATGTCGTTGATCCATCTGGTGCAATTCGAATCCAAATACCGAGTTCTTCCGCATTTTCAACTTTTACCGCCAAACTGGATTCTGGCTCATATGTGAAGCCGATAATTAAACCTGTAAAAGTCAGTGCAGATTTTTTCAAAAAAACCCTGCGTGAAAGAGAATATTTTCCCATTTTAGCTTACCTGTTGCTGAATGAGTTCTGCCGACCGGCGAATTGCCTTTCTTACCCGAACATAAGTTCCACAACGGCATAAATTTGTAATTTTATTTTCTATTTCTGTTTCGCTTGGTTCTAAGTTTTGGGATAATAAAGCCGAGGTTGCCATGATTTGCCCAGTCTGACAGTAACCACATTGAGGAACTTGTTCTTCAATCCAAGCTTGTTGAACAGGATGATTGTTGCCAAGTCCTTCAATAGTTATAATTTCTTTATCCTGCGCCGCAAATACTGGGAAACTGCAAGAACGAACTGCCTCTCCATTCACGTGTACGGTACAAGCACCGCACTGACCGATTCCACACCCAAATTTTGTTCCAGTCATTCCAAGCTCATCTCTCAAAACCCAGAGTAACGGCATTTCATCTTCGACATCAACTTGATGAAGAATTCCATTTATTTTTAATGAATGCATAACTTATTTTAATTTAAAAAGTGTT
>CAJXDX010000239.1 GCA_913052275.1 uncultured Pseudomonadota bacterium
AGGAAACGGGTAATATTTAAATGTGACTCCGAAATAGCAGGAACAGATAAAGAATACCGGACTGAAATAATAACGTTGTTTGAACAGCAGCGGAGAGAAACAATTCAGACATAGCGATTTTTAAGATTATTGAATGATTGTTTTGGCCCCTTTATCAGGTCTTTTCGTCAAAGAATTTATGAAAGCATATAAAAGTTTGGTTTTGTTAATGGATCAGAAATACCCATTAATTCAGATAAATAGAAAGGAATATTTTATAATGCTGCTTCCAGTAATGTTTTAGTATAAGGATTTTGAGGTTGCTTCAAAATTTTATCTGCAGAACCTGCTTCAACAGCAATACCGTCTTTCATCACAATAATATCATGACAAAGTGCTTGAATGATTTTTAAATCATGGCTGATGAAAAGGTATGTCAGATTGTGTTTTGTTTGCAAATTCCGAAGCAAATCCAACACCTGGCTTTGAACAGTGCGATCAAGTGAAGATGTAGGTTCATCCAGTACAAGGAAGCTGGGTTTTAAAACCAGTGCACGTGCAATTGCAATCCGCTGGCGTTGTCCTCCGGAAAACTCGTGGGGATAACGGTGTCTTGAATCCGGATCGAGATCAACTTCCTGAAGAGCCTGTATTATCTGCTTTTTATGATCCTGTTCATTGTTAATATTATGAATTTCAAGGCCCTCTGCAACAATCTGTTCCACAGTCATACGCGGGCTCAAACTCCCAAATGGGTCCTGAAACACTATTTGCATTGTCTTGCGTAGCGGTGTTATTTGCTTTTGATTAAGACTGTTGAGTAATATATCACCAAATTCTATTTCACCTTCGCTTTTAACAAGTCGAAGCAATGCAAGTCCCAGTGTAGTTTTTCCAGACCCGCTTTCCCCAACAATACCAAGACTGTGGCCTTTTCTGATTTGCAAACTGACTCCGTCAACTGCTTTTACATGGTCTACTGTTCTTTTAAGTATGCCTTTTTGAATTGGGAACCAGACTTTTAAATTCTGAGTTGTAACTAATGTTGTTTCTGAAATTGAGACCGGGACAGGAATTCCGCTGGGTTCTGATCCCAATAATTTTTTTGTATATGGGTGTTTGGGTTTCAGAAAGACAGATTCGATCTCGCCGGTTTCAATTATCCGGCCCTGAGTCATTACAGCTACCCTGTTTGCATGGTTACGGACAAGTCCAAGATCGTGAGTGATCAAGATAATGGCCATCCTGAATTGTTGCTGAATTTGACCGAGAAGTTTGAGCACCTGTGCTTGCACAGTTACATCGAGTGCTGTAGTTGGCTCATCAGCGATTAATATATCAGGATTATTTGCCAGGGCCATTGCAATCATAACTCGTTGTCTTTGACCTCCGCTTAATTCATGTGGAAATGCTCCAAGACGTTTTTTCGCATTTTGAATTTCCACCATTTCCAACAGTTCAAGTGCCCTCTCACGTGCCTGCTTTTGTCGCAGTCCCTGATGGATAAACAAAACTTCTTTAATTTGTTTTTCAATTGTGTGTAAAGGATTCAGTGAACTCATAGGTTCCTGAAAAATCATGCCGATCCTGTTACCGCGAATTCCACGTATCTTTGAATCAGCTAATTGAAGTAAATTTTCTCCTTCAAAAATAATTTCCCCGTTTGGATGAGATGCAGAAACTGGCAACAGACGAAGGACAGAATGTGCCGTTACAGATTTTCCAGAACCACTTTCTCCAACCAAAGCAAGGGTCTCACCCTGGTATAAATCCAGTGAGGCATTACGAACTGCGTTGGTCACACGTGTGCCTTGTCTGAAATCAACTGATAAATTTTTTATAGAAAGAAGAGGAAGAGACATGAAGGATGACGAAACTAGATCAGTATTTTTTCTCCCATTTTAATTGCATTTTCTGCTGAGATATTTGATCGGTCCAACGTATAGGGAACTTCTATTCCTTTTTGAAAAGCAGGGCGATTTTCTAAATTTTCCATCCAGCGTCGTAAATTAAATAATTTTTCAATTTCTACTCCTGCCCATCGATGACGTCTTACCCAGGGCCAGGTGGCAATATCCGCAATGGAAAAATCATCGGCTAGGTATTCGTTCTCTTTTAATTGATCGTCCAGAACTTGGTACAAACGAAAGGTTTCTTTTTGGTAACGATTAATTGCATATTCAATTTTTTCCGGAGCATATCGGTAAAAAACATGAGCCTGACCTTGCATTGGACCTATTCCGCCCATTTGAAACATCAGCCACTGAAGTACTACTGATCGCTTTTCGGGGTGTTCAGGCAGAAGCTGTCCGGTTTTTTCTGCAAGATAAATTAAAATTGCTCCAGACTCGAAAACAACAAAATTTTCATTTTCTCGATCAACGATTGTCGGAATTCTGCCGTTCGGGTTGAGCTTAAGGTATTCAGCTTTTTTCTGCTCTTTTTTCCCCAAATCAACAGCAATTACATTGTATGGAAGTTTGAGTTCTTCCAGCATAATTGAGACTTTATATCCATTTGGAGTGTTGCTCGTGTATAAATCAATCATTTTCAGTGCTGGTAAGAAAATTTTGTGCTTCCTTAAATTCTTCCGG
>CAJXDX010000240.1 GCA_913052275.1 uncultured Pseudomonadota bacterium
AAACTGTTTGAGGAATTGGCCAGCACTGAATTGATACGACTTGAGCTAGCCGGACGTATTGTTTTTGATCTAACTTTCTTCGCTTTAATTTTGAGAGGCATAATTCAAACTCTTGCACTGTAAAAAATTTTCCTTTTTGTTGCTTTAAATAATATTCTGCAAAATTAAAACCAATTTCCATTGCATGCAGAAATGGAGAATTTCTTTACAAATACATTAAAGCCGGTTTTTCTGCTGGCGTAGATAATGATCAGTTAATACAAGATTAATCATGGCCTCTACCATTGGAACTGCCCTTGGTAAAACACATGGGTCATGTCGTCCTTTGGCTTTAAGTTTTATTGCTTTGCCATCGCGAGTAACAGTATCCTGTTCATAGTTTATTGTGGCTGTTGGTTTGAATGAAACCCGCAAATCTATATCTTCCCCATTCGAGATCCCACCCTGAATACCTCCGGAACGATTTGTATCAGTTCGGATAACGCCTTCACGTATCACAAAAGGATCATTATGCTCTGAACCTTTAAGCTTGACTGAATCAAACCCGAGGCCAAACTCAACTCCTCGAGTTGCAGGGAGTGACATCAGTCCCTTAGCCAGATCAGCAGTCAGTTTATCAAATACCGGTTCTCCTAAGCCTGCAGGTACATTGCGTACAACTGCCCGGATAATTCCCCCTACACTGTCCCCGGATTTCCGGGCTTGATGAATGCGTTCAATCATTGCATCTGAAGCTTCTGAATCCGGACAGCGTACGATGCTGGCTTCAATCTGTTTAACACCGACAGTTTTTTTGTCCACTGAAGATTTAATATCATGAATTTGTTCTACCCAGGCAATTGTCTGAATATTTTTCCAGTGACGTAAAAGTTTTTTTGCTATTGTTCCTGCTGCCACTCTTCCAACGGTTTCACGAGCGCTTGCACGTCCACCTCCCCTCCAGTCTCGCAAGCCAAATTTTTTTTCGTAGGTGAAATCTGCATGGCTGGGGCGATATAATTCTTTTAGGTGATCATATGCGTGTGGTTTTGCGTCTTCATTAGACACCATAACTGAAATTGATGTCCCTGTAGTTAGTCCCTCAAATACTCCGGACAGAATCCTTGCAATATCGCTTTCCTTGCGTTGAGTAGTAATTTTACTTTGTCCTGGTCTTCTTCTATCCAGCTCATATTGAAAATCTTCCTCATTAAGCGGCAATCCGGATGGGCAGCCGTCAATAACAACTCCTACTCCTGCACCGTGTGACTCCCCCCAGGTGGTTATGCGAAATATTTTACCGAAACTGTCTCCCATGATTATGATTAGTTAAAATACAGATTTCATACATGTTTTAGAGTCATTTCAGCATAACGATTTCACATCCAAGGTGCAAGGAGCTTGGTGCTGCAATCTTGAAATTTAGGCTTAAGACCGCTACACTTTCATTTGCATTATTTAAGTTAAATATAACAAATGATCATTAAGATTTTTTAACAGTAACTCACAGTGATGCGGTTTAACAAATCCAGTCCAAAATGGATAATCTACAGCTCGATGGGATTGGAGGTTGGATTGTCCGTAGTTGTCGGTTTTTTGATTGGCACTTGGCTGGATGAGTGGCTTGAGACAGCACCCTGGTTTTTGCTCATATTTGGGATTGCCGGAATCATAGCCGGATACCGGAGCATGTTCCGAATGGTTAAACGTATGCAGTCTGATACTGAAACTGGCCAGAAAAATGAACCAAAATCTTCATCCTGAAAATAATGTTTGATGCCACAATTTTAATATAGAGCCTGGCCCGGATTGGAAATTTTCAAGAAAAAATATATTTAAATTAAAGACAATAGCTGTGCAACCAGATACTAATAAAGAATCGGCGGTTTCTGAATTACAGGATGAATTGGTTACGCAAGAGAAATCAATTGAAATTAAACATGCCAATTTATTTCAAAATTTGCTGCTTGGTGTCAGCATTGTTTTAATTCTGGGAACAGCGATATTTGCACTTGACCTAATTTTATCTGTTGTGTTAGGATGTCTGGTTATTGGTTTTAATTATGTGTGGACTACGCAGTTTGTCCGCAAGCTGTTGAAGGAGGGCAAATTACTACCACTGGATTTGCTTTTTTATCTTACAAAGTTTGTCATTTCAGTTATTTTTATGTTTGCTGCTCTGACGTACTTAAATCTTTCACCGGGAGGGTTACTGATTGGACTTTCCAACATAGGGCTTGCCACAATAATTTTATCTTTCATAAGAATGATGCCTTCCAAGTGACCGGCTAAGTCAATCCAAAGCATTTCTGATGATAAAAAAATTCACCACATCATTCATTATATTGATGTCAGCAGCTCCTGCGTTTGCAGCTGGAACTGGTTTCACCTGGTCTCATTTTCTGCTTGGTTGGTTAGAAGCTCCTCTTGTGGAACTTGGAATAGACCCTGTTCCGATGCTGGACCTGCTTATTGTTGCCGCAGCGCTTATAGTTTTTGCCTATTTTGCAGGTAAACCTTTTCGAAAATCGGATATGCTTGAGCCCTCAGG
>CAJXDX010000241.1 GCA_913052275.1 uncultured Pseudomonadota bacterium
ATACTGTTTTACCAGCAAATTCCTGAGTTGGAAAAACCAGTTCCTCCAAAAGAATCATTCTTGAAGACCCTGATGAATGTCATTGCAATTCCGGATTATATTTCATTTTGTTCCTATTGTTTCTTGTTGACTTTTTTCACGGCCGCTTGCCCCCAGATTTTTAATTTGATTGAAAAAGACGTATTAAGTTTTTCCAAAACAGAGATTTTGTTTATCGGTAATTTATTGATCGTGGGAGCACTTGCAGGATTTCTTTTTGGAGGACGAATGGTCGATAAATTGGGAACAAAGTATGTATTTATGTTTTGTCATTTTGGCTTTGGAGCAATCCTAATTCTGTTTTTGCTGCGAAGCCTGTTTCCTGGAAAAATCATTGTTTTTGTGGGAATATTGACTTTATTGTTTGGACTGGTCCAGGCAGCATCCGGAATTGCAATGACTTCAGAAACTCTGGTTCTCATACCACAGGAAAACAAATCCCTTGCAACCGGACTTTGGTTTACTCTTTATAGTGCGGGAGCAGGACTTTCCGGAATTCTGAGCAGTAAAGCCTTGGAATTGAATCTAATTAATTCAGAATGGAGCTTATTTGGATTACCAATGAGCAGCTATGATGGATTGTTGCTTATGTTTGGAACAATGGTACTGTTGATGACGGTTACTCTGGGACTGATTCCTTCTGTGATCAAAAAGACTCCTGCTGCCTGGATTCCTCAAAGCACATAATTTCGCCTATGTTTAAAATTCAGTACAAACAGTCAGGTCTGGTCCTTCAGTGATTTTTTAAATTCTCTTGGAATAGTCTTATCTGTTTTTACACCTAAATCCTGCAGCATCTCTGCCTGTCTTACCATACTGCCTTTTCCATCAACCAGTTTTATGGACGCATTTTTGTAGGACTCGTGAGCAGCATATAATTTTTCACCAACTTTCTTAAATTCTTCCAGGAATCCATGGATTTTCTCATAAAGTTTACCGCCGCGATCAAAAATTTCTTTTACATTTTGAACCTGCTTTTCCTGACGCCAAAGCTGATTAACTATCCGCAGTGCCATCATCAGGCTCGCTGGTGTAACAATGATAATATTTTTGTTAAATGCATCAGTGGTTAAATTCGAATCCAGCGATTGAGCAAGAGAGTAAGCCGGTTCAACCTGCATAAACATAAGTACATAATCCGGTGAACCAAATTCATTGAATCCTTCATGGTAACTTTTTGAAGATAAATTCTGAATATGGTTGCGAACAGAACGCAGGTGTTTTTTGGCTGCAGCTTTTCTTTTTTCATCATCATCTGCAGAGATGTAACTGTTATACGCATTCAGAGAAACCTTGGAATCAGCAATCAGGATGCGGTCATTTGGTAAGTTTATAATGAAGTCCGGACGCAGTTCCGTCCCTTCCTCAGATTTAATCTGAAGTTGTTTCTGATAATGTTCCCCTTCAATTAATCCGGCGTTTTGCAGACATTTCTCCAGGATCAATTCACCCCAGTCTCCCTGCTGTTTAGTGTCGCCCTTAAGTGCCGTTGTCAGATTTTGTGCATCCTGACTCAGATTTGAGCTTACTTCCCTGAAGTGCTCAAATTCCGCCTTGATTGACGCACGCCCCGTTTCATCTTCCAAATGGAACTTTTCCACTTTTTCCTGAAACTCCTTTAATTTCGTCTGAATGGGAGTCAGCAAGTTTTGAATATTATTTTTATTTGCTTCAGTAAACTGCTTCGACTTTGTATCAAAAATCTTGGCCGATAGGTTTTCAAACTCTGTTCCCATCAATTTTTTTGCTTCCTCCAGAAATTTTAATTTTTCTCTCGATTCATTTTCCTTGGAATCAAGTCTCTCTTCCAGTGTGGCTTTTAAAATCTGCATTTCTGAATATTTTTTTTGCTGAATTTTCAGTTCATCCTCAATTTCAGGAAGCCTTTCTGCTTCCTGCCTCAAAACAGCCAGTTGCTTATCAAGCTCCATTTTTTCCATCAGCAGGGCTTCATTTTTCAGCAAAAGATCATTCAATGACTTCTGAGCAGTTTGGTTTTCAAGTGATTGAGACAAAATTGTCTTTTTCATATAAAACCATGTTGCAATTATTCCTGCAACCAACCACATTGAGGATAAAAGGATGAGGATGTAGTCTATTGAATCAAACTTCATTGTTTAATTTGCTGTATAAATTATAGTAAATCCAGCATGTCCTATTTTGTCTTTAACAATATACCAATTGAAAGATTTCTTTGAAACATTTAAACCTTTCAAAACATGTTTCAAGTATGATGCTTACAATTACAAATGCTTAAGTTCTATAGACAAATACATTTTTTGAAGTAATTGAAGAAATAATTTGTATGCAATATAATAATTTTAGTGATGTGCTTCCGGAAGAGAAGCATGAGTAATGATAAAGATAACATAGGAGAGCAAAATAAAGTCAAAATTAACTGCAATTCTATTATGCTTTTTCCTTGGTGGTTTAGGAATTCACAGGTTCTATCTCGGTTATAC
>CAJXDX010000242.1 GCA_913052275.1 uncultured Pseudomonadota bacterium
TTTCTTCCGGGTTAACAAAGCACTGCATTGATGTGCCGATTTTGTACATTCTGCGTACAGTTTCAGTATCCAGCTTTTCTGCATCTGCATGCGCAGAAATCACACGTTCCAAACGATCACCGCTGACATTTCCGGGTACGATACCATTTACTCGTATATTGTCCGGTCCAAGTTCCATGGCCAAAGATTTTGTAAGGCCTGTTGCTGCCCATTTTGCTGCAACGTATGGGCTTCTCGTGGGATAGCCCATTATGCCTGCACCTGAAATTAAGTTGATGATTACTCCATTCTGTTGCTGTTTAAAAATTGGCACAGCACGGCGAGTGCAGTAAAACTGAGAGTCAATGCAGACTGCCATGCAATTACGCCATTCATCGTCAGTGATATTTTCAATAAGTTTGGTGGGGCCAGCAATACCTGCATTGTTCACAAGAATATCAAGTCCGTAATTCTCAATCTGTTGGAACATCTGATCAACTGCTTTTGAGTCAGAGACATCACATACAAAGGTTTTAATCTCTTTTTCCATATCCTGTAATTTTTCCGCGTCAATGTCACATATAATTACTTCAGCCCCTAGATTATGCATGGACAAAGCAGTAGCTCTACCAATACCTTCTGCTGCTCCGCTTATAAACACGCGCTTACCTTTAAGTGAAATTTCCATACAGCTAACTATAAAATGTTAAATAATTAAACTAAAACTGTTGCTGACAATTTTAATAAAAATAAATAACATAATTCAATCTGCATCTTATTAAATTTAATTAAAGTTTTCAGATCTATTTCCTTCTAAAACTCAATATATCATGAACCTCGAACGTCTTTTTCGGCCTCAATCTGTTGCTGTCTATGGGGGAAAATGGTCGGATTATGTAGTTCAGCAATGCCGCAAGCTGGGTTTCCCAGGAGAGATCTGGCATGTGCATCCCACCAGAAAAGACTGTATCAATTCATCAGATAATCTCCCGGGAGTTCCAGATTCTGTTTTTTTGGGAATAAATCGTGATCTTACTGTAAAGGAATTCCATGCTCTTAGAAAGATAGGCATTGGTGGAGCGGTTATTTTTGCATCCGGATTCAATGAAGAAAAGGACGGAGCAGCTTTGGCTCTAAAGCTTGATCATGCTGCTGGAGACATACCGTACATTGGGCCTAACTGTTATGGATTTGCCAATTTTTTCGACCGTGTGGCTCTCTGGCCTGATCAGGTTACATGTGAATCTATAGAACGAGGTGTGGCCTTCATTTCACAGAGCGGGACCATTTCAATCACTGTAATGGGTCAACGCAGGTCACTGCCAGTGGGTTATGTGATTACGGTTGGAAACCAGCAGAGACTTGCGGCAGAAGATTTGATTCGATATTGCGCAGAAGATGATCGAGTGTCGGCAATCGGGCTCTATCTGGAAGGTATTCTTGATGTGCAAAAATTTATTGATTCAGTGGATCACGCCAGGACTCTCGGGAAACCTGTCGCGCTGATCAAGGTCGGAAGATCCAGGCAGAGCCAAAGTATTGCCCTGACTCATACAGGCGCATTGACAGGTTCTGATGAACTGCACGATGCGCTTTTTGAAAGGTTAGGTGTTGCTCGTTGTGAGACACTCAGTTCACTGGTCGAAACACTTAAGATATTTCATTGTTACGGACCGTTGCCTTCCAATAGAATTCTGGTAATGGGAGCATCCGGAGGAGATATGTCCATGGTTTCAGATACTGCTAAGGGTTTTGACCTGGACTTTTCTGCAATTCCGGAAGACAAACTTGACGCATTGAAGGCTACAGTCGGCCAACGTGTTAAGTTAGGTAATCCTCTTGATTTTCAGACTGCAACATGGTTTGATTATTCCAAACTGCGGGAAATGTTTGATGTCCTGCTGAAATGCGGTTATGCTGTAACGGCTTTGATGCTTGATCCACAGGATGAAACTGAGGCAGACACTGAATCCTTCGACACTGTGATTGAGATGCTTTTGGAAGCTGTTCAAAAAAATTCTGCTCATGCTGCTTTGCTGTCGTCCTTGCCGGAAAGCCTTTCCAGGTCAACACGTGAAAAATGTTTGAGTTCAGGTGTCGTTCCGTTACAGGGGCTTTTGGAATCCATCGAAGGCCTGCATCACGCTGCTAAAGTAAGCAGGGTTTGGGACAAATGGTCACCTCCGGAGATTTTTCCTTCTCCTCCCGAAGAGTTTGAGGTGAGAACTTTAAATGAATTTGAAGCTAAAGATCTGCTTAACCAGCACCAGATAAATGTTCCAAAAAGCAGACTGGCCATTGCCGATAAGGTTGTGGAGGCTGCAGAAGCAATTGGTTTCCCGGTGGTTTTAAAAGCAGTTGCGCCCGAACTCCTGCATAAAACCGAAAGGGGCGCTGTTGCTCTTAACTTGAAAAGTGTTTCGGAATTAAGCGATGCCCTTTTAAAAATGTCCGGATTAAGTGATACTTTTATAGTTGAAGAAATGATCACTGACTG
>CAJXDX010000243.1 GCA_913052275.1 uncultured Pseudomonadota bacterium
CTATCTTGATAAAATATCCGAGTTGGTAGGAGCAAAGGTGTCAATCATTTCCACAGGACCGAAACGTGAAGAAACAATAGTTTTAAACCCCGATCAATTTTGGGACTGAACAAACAAATTTCCCAGCTGTAAGAAGATGATCAAACAAATAATTTTTATCTGTCTGGTTGCAGTTTTTGCCTATTATGCCGGAGCAAATGGACTGACGCCGGCAAAAGTAATGGATTGGTTTGATGAACGTGATATTACACAAACTATTGAAGATGTATTTAACAAAACTATAGAAATCGCGGAAGAGAAAAAGATTGCAGAAAAAGCAAATGGAGTAATTGATTCTTTGAAAGGAAAAATATCAGAATAAAAATAAACTCCGGATCATCTGATATTTTCCACAAACCGCTCCATGCGGGCAGAACGGGAGCCTTTAACAAGCACCACATCTCCGGGTTTCAGTTCCTGTTTGAATGCATTTAACAGCTCATCCAGTTCAGTAAACTGTTTTGCCGATTTAAGGCTTCCCCCTCCCTTTTTCCAGCCTCCAATATAAGATTCAATTTCTTCACCCCCAAGACCAAGCATAATCTCAACACCATTTTTGACCATGTTAATTCCTACCTGCTGATGCAACTCAGGACTTTTTTGACCTAATTCAGCCATTTTTCCACAAACAACAATTTTACGATTTTGGGGATATAGATTTTTCATATTTTCCAGGACACTTTTAAATGATGAAGGATTAGCATTGTAAGTATCATCAATCAATATCCATTCTTTCATGTATAAAGTATGGAACCTGCCTTTCAGGTTCAATTCAAGGTTTGCTGTTGCCTGCTGAAGTTGCGGGACTGATAAACCCTGCAAACGTAGCAGTGTTAAGGAAGAAACCAGGTTTTGCAGAAATAGCGGATTGTTGATTGCAGTTTCAAAATCTGCATCAAACAAATTGAATTTAAGCCTGTCTTCTTTTGATTCAACTGCAATCTTGGCTGTTTTAACCAGTTCGACTCCAGCCTTTTCTGCCTCTTTTTCCACTATGCCCTGATGAAGGATTGATTCCGGAATTACAACTTTTGATCCCTGAGCCATTCCGGCAAATAATCCTGATTTTTCCCTGGCAACACCTTTAGTGTCCAGCAGGAATTCAAGATGACTTTCTCCAATATTGGTAATCACTCCTCCTGTTGGCCGAACAATTTTAGAAAGCTCAGCAATTTCACCAAAATTGTTTGATCCAATTTCAATTACCCACCACTCTGCCTCTATTGGGGCATCAAGCAAAGTCAAAGGTACGCCTATGTAATTGTTGTAGTTTCCCGGTGTGGCATAGGCATTTGAATCAAAGAAGCTGCATAAACCGGAAAGAATTTCCTTGGTGGAAGTTTTTCCATTACTGCCTGTAACTGCGAGGACTTTACCCTCAAAGTTTTTTCGCGCATCTGAAGCCCATTCCCTCAATGCCAGGTTTGGGTCCGGAACTAATATTTTAGGGAATTCTCTTTGCTGCAGTGCATCCGGAATTGTTTCAGGATTTGCCACAACTGCGCTTGCCCCTTTTTCAAGTGCCTGAGAAATGTACTGATGTCCGTCAGTCATTTCACCTTTTATGCAGAAAAATACGTCTCCATCCTTTACTGTACGCGAGTCAATGCTGAAGTCATTGAATGATGAATCTGGATCAATGTATTCAAGTTTGGCATTAATAATTTGCCTCATTTCTCCAAAAGTATATAATTTGGTCATAGTTTATTTAGAAATTAATCAACATTGAAAAATTATGGACATAGAAAAACAGTTTGAAGAAGCATTTTCACGCATCACGCTGCCTGACGGTCAGACATTACCCAGCGCAGAGCCTGAAATAGTGCATGGATGTGTAATTAATAACGATTTTGCAAAAATCACGCTTATCTTGCCTGAAGACTCACCTTTGAGAGGATCCCTCCCTGCACAGGTGGAAGCAGAAATAAAACAAATTCAGCAGATTGAGAGAGTTGCTGTAGAAGTATTAACTGATCCGCCAGAGGAAAATGAGCCACCGAAACCTTCTTCTGCTCAAACAGCACCTCAGCAACCAAAACGTACAGCATACCTTCAAAATTATGAAGCTGTAATTGCAGTTGCCAGTGGAAAGGGAGGTGTAGGAAAATCAACTGTTTCTGTGAATTTAGCCCTAGCACTCTCACAAAAAGGCTATAAAGTCAGTCTGTTCGACGCGGATATTTATGGCCCAAGTCTACCGATCATGACCGGAAGACGCGGGGAGAAACCTTCATTATCAGGCAACCATTTGT
Source organism: uncultured Pseudomonadota bacterium (assembly GCA_913052275.1). GTDB lineage: Bacteria > SAR324 > SAR324 > SAR324 > NAC60-12 > Arctic96AD-7. Next base: position 2,292 of record CAJXDX010000243.1, read on the forward strand.
TGCCCATTGAATCATTTGGAATACACACACTCTCGATTGGAAACCTGGTAGATGAAAATAACGCAGTGATTTGGAGAGGTCCAATGGTGCACCAGGCCCTTGAACAGTTGCTTCGAGACACAAAATGGCCAGGAGGTGATTTCATGATCATAGACCTTCCTCCCGGAACCGG
>CAJXDX010000244.1 GCA_913052275.1 uncultured Pseudomonadota bacterium
GTTGCATTGTAAGGGGTAGAAATAAATTATACTGATCATTTATTAATGTTGGGAAACTAAAAAGAGAAAGTATGATGACTTTTTATGGCTTCAACGTTAATATTTCCAAAAATCACAACATAATGAATTGACAATGAACAAGCTTACTGAGAATTCAATAAGGAAAGCAGAGATACTTGAAAAACAGTATAAAATCTATGACGGTGACGGGATGTTCCTGCTGATACATCCAAACGGTTCTAAATACTGGCGAATGAAATATACATTTGATGGCAAAAGCAAGTTAGCATCCTTCGGTGTCTGGCCAGGTGTATCATTGAAGGAAGCAAGAGAAAGAAGGCATGAGGCTAAACAAAAAATTAAAATGGGAATAAATCCAGTTGAGGAAAAGCGCAAAAATAAGCAGGTTCAACTAAAGCAGTCCACGGATAAGGTTAATAATGAGGCTGTGCAAGCCACAGAGTCTGTCAATGTAACTCGTCAATGGTTCAGGCTTCTATCTCCCCAGGGAAAAGTGAGAGAGACCGAAGCATCGCTGCAGTTGCTCAAGTCAAGTGTATTTGATAATGCTGGAAAGAAGCCTGTTTCATTGCTAGATAAAGAGGAACTGAATGAAATGCTCGCCAATATTTACAGGAACCGCAGGGACTTGTTCCGGATTATCTGGGATTTTTATCTCAGTTTCCCCATCCTCAATATTGCGGTGCTGTTTCTGTTGCTGCTGATTGTAATGGATTTCTTTCCGGCACTGCTCACTACAGTTCTGTATTTCATCCTTACAGTGTGCACAGCCGTTGCCTTCGGTTTATGGGAAGAAAAAAAGGTGCAGGAATAGCAGCGGAATATAAATCTCTTAAGAAACTCACTTTGACAAGGAATCTGTTCTTATGGTTTTCATATGAATTAAAATATTTCCTGCAATTAGCTCTCAGATAACTTTTTCGATTTCCGTTTCAGGCTATTCACTCCAGGTTAAACCAACAGGCCAAAAGAATTGCTCAGCAGATGCCCAATACGCATAATCCTGCAATGCAGGATTGTAGGGAGTGTACCACAAAATTTGTTCCAGTCAGACCTTGATTAGGGGGTTTTACCAATTTCACAAGGATGGACCTCGTAAGAATGCAGGTCAATCAGAAGGGTAATCGTGTTTCCCACTTAAATTATGATGATGAACCGTTGTTCAAATAACTCACAGGAAAGTTTAGGCAGTTTAGTGCAATGTGCCTTTATAAATATGTGGGTTTTTAAAAAATGCAGTTTTGAGAGGTTTTGTAATTTATCTTTCAATCTGTTTATCATTCTTTCAGGTAATCATCATATGAAAGCTTCCTTAAGATTGTACGGTGGTTTTCCGCGGCGAGTTTTTTCCAGAGTTTGTCTTCATGCCCCGGCAGGTCCATCAGTTCAGTGTAGATATTAAGTGCCTGCTGTTCTTCTCCTTTACTGGCATGGATAACACCGCTCTGGTAGCGTGCCCAGAAAACCTGTTCCATTATTTCTTCATCCTCTGTTTTTCCATACATCTTGATTGCCTGCTTGTAGCTTTCCAGTGCTGCGTCATAATTTTGTGCCTTGTGGTGCATTTCAGCGGCAAGGAAGTGGCTCTTGACAATGTATCCGGGAGTGTCCTGATGATCTACGGGATGGTTATAACTTGCTACTGCCTGCATGAAAGCTTCTCCCGCGTCAACAAACTGACCTGTTTCTTCATGCATCTCGCCCAGCTCAAAAAAAAGTTCCGGGACTATTTCCGCCTGAAGGGGATTGCTGTTCCGGTCATATTTCTGCAGTGTCTGTCGATAAACAAGCAGCGCCAGTGAATAGGATTTCTGCTGCCTGTAGATTCTTGCCAGAAGCTGTCTTGCTTCAGCGTCATAGGGGCTTTCCGGATACTGCTGGAGAAAACGCGCCAATGTATCTCGTGCATCAACCAGTCTGTTGTTTTGCTGAAGTGTCATGGCTTTTTCCAGCTGTACCAGCTCGCCGACTGTTCCCTCTGAACGTGTTTCCAGAAAACTCAGTATATCCAGAGCCTCGTCATAAAAGCCAAGCCTGCGATGCGCTGCTGCAGTCTGGAAAAGAGTTGTGTCAAATCGAAAGTTGAACAGGTATTTCGCCTTATAGTCATTGTATGCACTCACCAGGGCGAAATTGTCCCCCTCACGAAAATGGCCGTCGATAAGCCCCTTGAGATTTTCGTCAATGTTTTCCTGGACCACGTTTCTCTTGACGTAAATATTCTGGGGGTATTTCTGCATGAATTCTTCAAGTGATTTAATGGCACGAGAAAAAAATCCATACTGAGTTAGCGTCAGGCCCTTGCGCAGCATTGCTTCTTCCGCCTGTGGTGTTTCCGGATAAAGACTGGGAATTTCGTCATAAACCTTGATTGCCTCAAGGTATTCATCCGAATAGGGCCGTTTTGCCTGGATGTTGGCAATTC
>CAJXDX010000245.1 GCA_913052275.1 uncultured Pseudomonadota bacterium
GCGGTGCTTGCCTGCAGCATAATTTTATCTTTGGTCAGTTCAGACATTTCTGCTGCCATGTCTGAATCGCGGATAGTTGACTCAGCCTGAGTGATATTCTGTTCAGCAACCTTGAGGCTGTTAAGGTTACTCTCCAGTGCATTTTTCTGAAATGAACCTATTTCACCACGGTAGACAGAGATTTGATCAATAACCTTATCTACTATTATAGATGCATCCTTTGCTCCCTGCAGTGAGGTCACATCAATATCAGCAAGACTTCGAAACCCACTTTTATTCTTAATGCCGTTTCCCATCAGGCTTGTGCGTACATTTGCTAAAGAGAAGGATGGATTTGAATTTTTGTCAAGACCAACTTGGAATTCTTTGGACTTCTGGGAAACATGGACAAATCCTTCAATCTTCGGATTTTCAGGGCTTCCAACCAAGTCTTCGTTTTTGACTTCAACATACTTTGTTCCTGTCTGCAGTCCATGCTGATCCAGAACTGGAATTTCCTTAAATCCAATTTCCTTATCATATTTAATCTTTACACCGGAAGCTTGCATTCCTGCAAGTGTTGATAAATACTGTCCTTCACCCAGTGCAACTTCGTTGTTAATTGTGCCTTCAATGTTTTTTCCAGGCACAGCAGATTGTGCAATGTCTGCTTTGTCAGAAAGTATGCCTGCCACTGAACTTCCTGCCGCAAAAGATGCTGTGTCACCAAATTTGTTATGCCTGACAAGCAGTTTATTTCCCGGAGTAAGTATTGCGTGCAAATCTAATCCGCTCTCAGCAATTTTTTGATTCAAGGCATGAACAACTAAACCTCTAATTTGTGATGATATTTCCGCTGGAGGAAATCGCAGTGGGTACCGATCAGCATTTTTTATCAATTCCTGAATATCTTTTCCCAACTGACTTTCATCTGAATTAAAATCAATGTTTCTTCCACCTTCATTTAGAACTATTTGCAGTCCATTGCGAATATTATTCATATCAATGGGTACTGAGCCAACTATATATGCTCTTGTAGCAACGTGATGAATGTCCACTTCCCATCCTTGTTCAGGCGAAGCTGGAGCTGTTGCTTCAGCAGAGACAAACTGCAGTGAATCTCCTACAGCAGCGCCGCTGGTTCCCATACTGCCGTCAAGCAGTCTTTTTCCGCCAAACACAGTATTTTGAGAAATACGGTCAATTGTGCTGAGTAGATTTTCAATTTCCTGTTGATCAGCAGCCAGCATTTTTGAATTATTAGTTGCTTCATTTTGCGCGTGTACAGTCAGCTGTTTTATTTTAATTAACAGATCACTGACTTCATTTAAGGCGCCTTCCGCAGTTTGAAACAGCGCTACAGTAGATGATGCATTGTCAAAAACCTGCTTTAGTCCAACAATGTGTCCGCGTAATCGTTCAGAAGCAATCAATGATGCTGGACCATCTGCACCTTTGTTTATCTTTACACCTGAACTGAGGCGCTCAATACCACCTTTCACTCTATCGTAGTGATTTGAAGTATGTCTCAATGTGTTTAATGAAGCTGGGTTTTGTCTGATTTTCATTGCCTTTTGTATATTTTTTCAGCTTTGCCAGATCCTTTAACTAAGAATTTAAAAACTTCTCATGGCTGGACATATAAAGATTCTTTAATAATTATTCGGCATTTTTAGAATAATCTTTAGTAAATTACTTAATTCTTCAAATTGTTCTTTTTTTGCCCGTTCCAAGAATGAAGATTTCAACACTTTCCGGTCGTGAACTTTTCGGTTTACACAATTTTACCTGAGCAAACATTTTTCTGAATTCAGAACACAGTTCATCAAGCAACTTACCCTGAAAGGCTTTCACCAGCAATGACCCTTCCGTGCATAAGATATCATTTGCAAGATAAAGAACCTTTTTGTTCAGCTCAAAAGATCGACGTACGTCGGTTGTGCGTATACCGCTGGTTTTTGGGGCCATGTCACTCAGGATTACATCAGCCTGCCCTCCGTTAATTTTCAGGTCTTCATCTGTAAGTTCAAATATATCTGCCTGTATAACTTTAACATGTGACGGTAGCGAGATCTTTACTGGCTGCAAGTCCACACCCAGCACCTGTCCTGAATTTCCTACTTTTCTGCTTGCATATTGAAGCCAAGACCCTGGACTGCAACCCAGATCAAGTACTTTATTTCCTGTACGGATAATCCTGTATTTTTTGTCAATTTCTTCAATTTTGTAGGCAGATCGTGCGGCATAGCCGTCTTTCTTGGCCTTGTGAAAATAGTGATCCTTAATTTTTTTCACAGCAGTCCCCTGTCAGCAAAACTTGTATATTCGTTACCTCCTACAATTACATGGTCCCATATTTCTAAAGTATTTAACTGAATTGAATTCAGTTTTGTTTTATATACTATTTCCATGAAAACCTTTACTGCTCCAGCAAGCTGTTCCTGCTGTTGGCTGCTCATTCCAT
>CAJXDX010000246.1 GCA_913052275.1 uncultured Pseudomonadota bacterium
AAAAAAGTGGCACATAATTCTACAATGGAGAAACTGGGGTCACCAGCACCTGGTTTCGATCTGCAAAATTTTAATACTGGCTTCAGCGATAAGATGGTTTCTTTGGAAACCTTCAAAAATTATCCTGCTTTGCTGGTTGTCTTTATATGCAATCACTGTCCGTATGTGATTCATATTAGAGATTCATTTATAAGTTTCTCAACTGAATATGAAAGTAAAGGTCTTGGTATAGTCGCTATAAGTTCTAACGATGTTGTAAGCTATCCTGATGACAGTCCAGAAAAAATGAGAGATGAAGCGCTTAAATATGCCTACCCTTTCCCTTATTTATTTGATGAGAATCAGGAAGTAGCTAAAGCGTATCGCGCTGCATGTACACCGGATTTTTTTCTTTATGACAAAGAGCGCACATTGGTTTACAGGGGACAATATGATTCAAGCAGACCAAAAAACTCTGTTCCTGTAACTGGAGAAGATATGCGCAAGGCAACTGAAGCATTGCTTAATGGAGACATAATTCCTGCAGAGCAGATTCCGAGCATGGGGTGTAACATCAAATGGAAAAAAGGGTCTGAGCCTGATTATTTTTTTTCATGATGAGAAACATGGCGAACGTTTGAAATTGTATTATTACAGGCAGAACATTTTTATAGAAGCAGTGGGAATTAACAGCAAATAATTTATTTATTAAAAAATGTTTGCACATTTTTGATCTACATGATGTCATGTTTGATTGAATTTCAATTGAAAACAAACATAACCCTTTAGGCATTAATTCATGGTTTCTCGGCAATTTAAGTTGCTAGGTCTGATCATATCAACTTTATTTATTACAATTTCCTTTTCAGAAGCCATTGCAAAGCAACCCATAGCCTTCAGCCATAAGCTTCACACAGTTCAAAACGGCATACCCTGTCAATACTGTCACCTTTATGCGCGTCGTTCCTACTCGTCTGGTGTTCCGCCTGTAAGCACATGTATAGGCTGTCATGGACCCCAGGAACAGAAACTGGTAAAGCCTGATAGCAGTGAAGTGAAAAAGCTGCGTGAGTATTGGTCAAAAGGTATGCCTATTCCTTGGGTAAAGGTTCATGATATACCTGATTTTGTGCGTTTCCCCCACAAAATACATATAAATGCTGACAGTGATAGACTGATCAGTGATGCCGGTGGAGGATGTGATGCAGAAAATGCTCCCAGAAGTTTGGAATGCAAACTAGCATTGTTTAGAACAGGCGGAGATGAAAGATGCATTGCCTGCCACGGTGATGTTCGTCAAATGGAGGGAATGTACGTGGTAGATGAAAATTTTGGAAAAATGGGTTGGTGCATGGAGTGTCACCTTCAGGTAAAGGGGGCTAAGGAAAGGAAGCGCACAGGAAATACCTGGGCAGGCTGGTTTCATGCCAAGGAAATTGATATAAAACGTGAAGCTGCTATTGGTTTAATCAATGATAAAGGATTTCATAACCCCAATACATTGGACTGTTTAACCTGTCATTATTGACCACAATTGATTACAAGTTTTATACAGAGGAGATCTAAATGAAGAAAGGCCTCAGCAGAAGAAATTTATTCAAATATATGGGAGCAGGTGGAGCTACCGCAGTCATTGCAGGATGTGAGCAAAAGCCGGAAAAGCTGATTCCCATGCTGGTACCGCCAACTAATTATGAATATACTCCTCATACTGCCTACAATTACATGACTACCTGCAGGGAATGCGATGCAGCTTGCGGAATGATGGTTACAACAAGGGAACATCGCGCTCAAAAAGCTGAAGGTAATCCAAACCATCCAATTAATCAAGGGGCACTTTGCGCAAGAGGCCAGGCTTCCATGCAAACACTTTATAATCCCTCCCGGATTGCGCATCCCCTTGCTGACGGAAAGCAGATTCCGTGGGATGAAGGTATGAAGCAGTTTTCAGCATTAATAAAAGTATCTTCAGGCGCAATTGCTTATCTTGGTAAACCGGCTTCAGGCAGTGAAGGAGATTTTGTTAATGAATGGCTGAATTCAGCCGGAGGGGGGAAAAGATATAAATTCAGTTTGCTCACTCAAAAAAGTCAGCAGGAGGCCAACAAAATTTCGTTTGGAAGGGCTGATATACCAGACTATGCATTTGAAAATGCCGGGATAGTGCTGAATTTTAGTGCAGATTTCCTGGAAGGATGGGGAAATATTGTTGAAAATGCCAGACGTTTTGCTGAAACGCATGCTTACAGGAATGGGAATAAAAACAGGTTAATTCATATCTCACCTCATATATCACTCACTGGGGCAAAGTCTGACCGCTGGATAGTAATTAAACCAGGTACAGAAGGTTTGGTTGCTTTGGCGATTGCATCTGTTATTCGCGAAGAGAAAGGGAATTACGAATTTCTGAAAAAATATCTTGAGTCCTACACACCTGAA
>CAJXDX010000247.1 GCA_913052275.1 uncultured Pseudomonadota bacterium
GAATCTACAACAATGGCAGTCAGAGGACCCAGTGCAAATATCAAAACAACAGCAATCCAGAACAAACCTAGCCATGCTTTCGGCGAACCGTCCTTAAGTGATTCCGGAAGCGAGCTTTTGAATCCGGACTTCTGTTCAACACTGCGGTCCCTCCCTCTTAGTAAAATTGCCATGCCCAACAGACTCAAACCACCCTGGAGGAAAGCTAAACTTGCAGCTCCAGAGAAATCAAGTTCAATGCGGGCAAGCTGATAGATTAAAACTTCAATTGTGGTGTAACGGATACCGCCGCCTAGAACAAGAATGATTGCAAAGCTGTTCATGCAGAGCAAAAAAATCAGAATGAAGGCCGAGCCGATTGAAGGTAAAAGCAAGGGGAAAGTAATACTGAAAAAACGCCGTGTGTTTCCGGCGCCTAAAGAACGTGCGGCCTGAAGATATTTTAAAGAAATATTTTCCCATTGATCTGCAATGATTTTCATGGCAAGCGGGAAATTATAAAAAACATGAGCAATCAATATTCCAGATAAAGAATAAAGGAAATGCACAGGAGGTTCGTCAGTCCCAAGCAATGACATCATCGCGCGATTGATCCAGCCGTTGTTGCCAAAAAACAACACCATCGCCAGAACTACCAAAATTGAAGGCAGGATAAATGGGAGGTAGGTCAGCATGCGAAACCAATGCTTACCAGGGAAATTGTAGTGCGTTAGCAGCCATGCCCCGGGAAAGCCGATAATAATTGAAAGGACCGCGCTTAAAAATGCCTGATATAGTGAGAAAATTATTACACGCAAATTCCATGAGTCACTTAAAAAATCCTTGAAGAATGACCACTGCAAAAAATTGTCTTCCGGATGTAAAGGGTTACTTCCGGAAAGAAAATTCAGAACAGGCCAGTAAAACCCGGTTACCAGTAATATGAGTGCTGAAATCTGCAAAAATCGCAGGCTGAGCGGGGTTGAGTTTTTTTGCCAAAAACGCACTATGAGTAAAAAAATAATTGTGGAATATTTTTAAACTAATCAGTCTTTTTCCCAATTTATACTGGGAATAATCTTATTTTCAGATCGTCTGGATAGATTCTAATATATTGAATACCTTATAAAATGCTTCATTAGTCTATTTTTTTAAAAATGCATATAAGTGCTATTCTTTTCCAGAGCTTTCTTGGATCAGACTGAATATAAAGCTCAATGGAGGTGCAAATTATTCAGACATGGCACGTGACCATGCTTTCAGCCACTTTGTATTTTGTTTGTAAACAAGAGAGGCGCTTAACTCAGGTACAGCTTTTGGCTCAGGTGCAATCCGAAACGAATCCGGAAGCGGCTGATGCTGAATGACCGGATACATCCAGTTTGTCAGTGGAATGGCGTTCTGGAAATTTTCTGAAAGCATGAAATCAATAAACTCCTGTGCCCGTTTGATTTTCTTAGTACCTTTTATAATCCCCGCAAATTCAATTTGCCGGTAATGTCCTTCTTCAAACAATGCTGCCTGATAACGCTCAGTTTTTTCATATTCTAAATGGTAGGCTGGACTTGTTACATAGCTCAAAACAATCGGAACCTCACCTTTAGTAAACATTCCGTAAGCTGCTGACCATCCATCTGTAACTGAGAGCAAATTCTTCTGCAGTTTTTTCCAGTAGTCCAGGTAGCCGTCTTCACCAAAAACTGCGATAGTCCAGTGCAGCATGGACAAACCCGGAGAAGAAGTTTTGGGATTTTCAATCACAATTTTTCTTCTGTATTCCGGATCAAGAAGGTCCTCTAATTTACGCGGCGGGTTTTTCAGTTTTTGGCTGTCATAAACAAAGGAAATGAAACCGTAATCGAAGGGGGTCACGCGATGTTTTTTGTCCACACGCAAATCTGTGGGTACTTGTTCCAGAAGCGGAGAACGGTATGGGATCCATAATTTATAGCTGAATGATTTTTCCAGTTCACTGTTGTTCAGACCGAGCAGAATATCAGCTTTGGGATTTGCCTTTTCAAGAATAACTCTATTCAGCACGGTTCCGGAATCACCAGGAGTAATAACTTTGATTTTACATCCACACTGTTCCTCAAAACTTTTGAATACAACTGGGCCAGGACCCCACTCGGAATTGAAAGATTCGTATGTATAAATTGTTAAATCTGCCGCTGACGCTGAATTGATTGAAACTCCCGCTAATAATGCTGACAGGGAAAAAATTGACATGATGATAGATTTCATTACAACCTCCAATTCACAACTTAAAATCTGCAAGCCACCGGAAATTCCGGGGACTCGTAAAATATTATCTTCGGAGGGATGAGAAAGAAAAATGAAGGGAACAGTTTGCAGAAAATGCAATATAAAGAAATGTCGTTTTCCTGCGCCAGTATGATCTGGATCAGGTTCCAAGGGACTTTCTCAGGAGGTTT
>CAJXDX010000248.1 GCA_913052275.1 uncultured Pseudomonadota bacterium
AAATGCGTTCTTTTTTTGTTTTATTATTGATGATCAACTTTTCTGCTGCTGTTGGTAAAGAGTCCGGAATCAAGGCTGAAAACTTATGTAAAAAGGCCATTAGCGAAAAGACAGAATACCAGGTTTCAGGAATCTATGGCAGTCCTCTTGAATCTGAATGGCATCCTGCTGCAGCATATGTTCTGCTGAAGGAAATGTATAGGTTCGAGGTTCTGCTGAAAGAGTTCCAGCAAAAATCTCCTCCATGGCGATTTGAGTTTGTAGAAATGTCCGGCGGAAAAACAATGGCTTTTGTGTATCATCTTGAACACAGATTTGATTATTGCGATGGGGCAAATGCTTTTTATGTTAAGGAAAAATAATTTGCCATCGTTCGGTTAAGGTGTCTTTCTGACAGTAAAGTTCAACTCTTTTAACTTGGTGATTAAAACTGAAACTCTACCCCATAAAGTACTTCATATTGAAAATTACAATACCCGTCAGGCTTACCAATAAATAACAACTCTTTTTGTAGGCAATTCTGTCTATCAATTACACATTCTGAATCCTGATAATTGAAGCAGTTAAGATAATTTTAGATTAATATGCAAAAAAAATTGCATTTTAAATAGCTGATATATTAATCATTTTTTACAAAAGTAAAAAAAATTATTATTAATTGTGTTTTTTTGTTGACAAGCTGTAGTCGCAGGAGTAGTATCTGCTTTCTGGAGTAATTTTTGTTAATTAATTCAGTGTTTTATTAGTAAGGCCTAAAAATAAAAGGTAACATAGTAAATTGATAATAATTAGTATATACTAATTATTTGATTGATTTTTCGCAAACTGAATATTTTGGTCTTTAATATTTCATAGGGTAAAAACCATGATTGAAGGAAGAATAAGTCAACTAGATCTTGAGAACCGTTCCGCAGTAGTTGTTGAAGAAAACGGCAACCAGATTCAGGTGAATTTCACCTTGCGTACCAATGTAGAGGTAATCGAGGATGAGACTGTAGGCCTGATGGGAGGAGAATTGGAGGACCTTGAAGAAGGTTATCATGTAGAGATTGAGGTTGCTTCAAAAAATGACGATGGAAGCATAATCTGCGACTCCATTGCATCCGTTAGTTGAAAAAAAATAAATTGAGATTGAGAATACAGCTTAATGCTGAATTAGATACTGGACGTCATAAAATTCCTTTACTGTATACAGCAGTGAGGATTAAAAATGGCCGGCTCGGCCACGAATAATGAAAACTTTCTGAATCATAAGGAGATTGAGATATGGAGAAGCAAAAAGGTTCGAATAGAAGGAGCTTTCTTCGCGGAGCACTTGTAGCTGCGGGAGCAACTTCGGCTACAATACTGACAGCAGGTACGGCCGTTGGGAAAGCAGGAAAAATTGCTTCAGACAAATCCGCAGGTCCTATATTGTACCGGCGAACCGAAGAGTCTGAGCGATATTATAAAACTCTATACACCTGAAAGGAGGATTCATGAAACTGACCAGAGTAACAGAAAACGGCGGGCAGTACCAAAATCCTGCTTTGATTGATAGTCACAAACCAGGAGTAAGCCGACGTGGATTTATCACCGCAACCGGAATGGGGGTTGGACTGGCGGCAGTGGGACCATCACTGGTGATGGAAGCAAAAGCTTCTACCGCAACAGTCAAAGACCCTCGTAAGCTGGAGCAAGTCAAAACCATATGTGGAAACTGTGCCGTAGGGTGTGGTTTTATTGCAGAGGTTCAAAATGACACTTGGGTAAGTGTAGAACCATGGTTCGAGCATCCTATTAATCAGGGCAGCCTTTGTTCTAAAGGTGCAGCAGCCAGAGAGCATGTTATCAGTGAGAAACGTCTCAAGTCCCCAATGAAACTGGATGGCGGAAAATGGAAGCGTATCAGTTGGGACACAGCAATGAGCGAAATTTCTGCTAAGTTGCAGGATATACGCAAAAAGCATGGACCGGATGCCCTGATGATCCTGGGTTCGGCCCATCACAACAACGAAACTTCATATGCGCTGCGCAAGTTTGCGGCATTCTGGGGGAGTAACAATATTGACCACCAGGCTCGAATTTGCCACTCCACCACTGTGGCCGGGATTGCTAATACCTGGGGTTACGGAGCAATGACAAACTCCATGAACGATATAAGAAACAGTCAATGTGTTTTTATTATTGGAGAAAATGTCTGCACCTCGCACCCTATTGCTATGCAGCATATTCTAACAGCGAAAGAGGAGAACAAAGCGCAAATCATTGTTGCTGACCCAAGATTTACTCAAACCGCAGCATTTGCTAATAAATTTGTGCAATTTCGTTCAGGTACGGATGTAGCCTTAATCTATGGCCTCATGAATGTTATCTTGAAAAATGGCTGGGAAGACAAGAGCATGATCAATGACCGTACTTATG
>CAJXDX010000249.1 GCA_913052275.1 uncultured Pseudomonadota bacterium
CCTCAAAATGATTGGTTGCAGCCGGTCCCCTGCGGTGGAAAAGCCACTGATATCCGATCCATGGTTTATTCCACCATTTTAATGCTGGTGAAACTGAAACAGGCTTCCTGCAGGCATATTGAATATATACTTCCAAATGGTCCTGCAAATTTTCCCCGACTCCGGGCAAATGCTGCACAGCTTCTATTCCCAAACGTTTCAATTCCTCAGTGTTGCCAACTCCGGAAAGTTGTAACAGCTGGGGCGAATTAATGGCACCTCCGCAGCAGATAATTTCCCCGGCAAAAACTTTTTCACTTTGCCTGTTTCTTGTTCTGAATTCTACTCCAACGGCCTTTTTGTCTTCAAATAAAATCCTGCTAACTAATGTTCTAAAAATAACATTAAGATTTGTTCTATTTTTGACGGGATGAAAATATGCTCTCGCCGCACTCAGGCGTCTCCCTCGATAAACATTACGGTCAAAGCGTGCGAATCCTTCCTGTCGGTATCCATTCACATCATCTGTAAGAGGATATCCGGCTTGCTGAACTGCATCAAAAAAAGCACTGAACAAGGGATTATCACAGGGACCTCTCTCCATCTTCAATGGACCGTCGTCACCTCGAAAAGCATCTCCTCCGGCCAGGCAATTTTCCATCCGCTTGAAATAGGGCAGGCAATGGCTGTAATCCCAGTTTGACATTCCTTGATCAGAGGCCCATCTTTCATAATCCAATGGGTTGCCGCGCTGAAAAATCATGCCGTTTATGCTGCTGGACCCTCCAAGAACTTTTCCTCGTGCATGATATACACGCCTGTTGTTCATGTACGGTTCAGGTTCTGATTCGTAACACCAGTCATAAAACTTTTTGCCAATCGGGAAGCTCAATCCGGCAGGCATATGGATAAATATGTCCCAAATGTAATCCGGCCTACCTGCCTCCATGACAAGAACTTTGTGAGAATTATCTGCACTAAGGCGGTTGGCTAAAGCGCAACCTGCGGAACCTCCACCTATGATGATTGTATCGTAATGTTTTTGTGGCATTTTATTGTTGGCCAGGCTGCCGAGTCACTCGTGCTTAAGAAAGACTTTTATGTTTTTAAGGTGAGAACACTTGTAATTAAAATCAGGAATTGAAAAATTACGTTTTGAAATTATTGTGAATAACCGATGTTGTACTATTCCTTATTTTATCTATACCAGTCAGCCCTGTGTTATAATTTTTGATGGAAAAGGCTGCCAAGATTTCCAGGACTATCGCTTATACCAGCTAAACGCAGCATATGCCAAGCAAGGGCATGGTTGCTTGATGTCACCGGTTTCCCCAGGTATTCTTCGGCAGGTTCAATGACTGAAGCGGCACGTAAATTTGTGCAGGAGACAAATACCCCGTCACAATCATCACGTGCACCTATTTTTTTAACAGATTCAAGAATTGAATCTGAGGTAATTCTACCTACAACAAAATCATCTGATTCATAAAAAGAAGCAGTTACAGGAATTTCAAATCCTTCTTCCATTAAATTGTCACGCATCGCTTTAGTGATAGTTGGTTCATAAGGGGTAAGGAAAGCGATTCGCTTAAGCCTCAATGAACTCAATGCTGCTTTACATGCTGTAAGCGGATTTGTAACAAGAATACCGGGGTGTGCAGTTCTGATTGCCTTTGTAACCTGATCTTCACCAATAACAGTGGTGCCTGATGTACAGCCGTAACCAATCACATCAAAATTAAATGAACCAGGCAGTAAAGATGCTGTAATCGGCAGTTCTGCCTCCATTTTGGCAAGTGTCTCTTCTGTTATTTCCATTTCGTTGGGTATTCGTGCGTGATACAATGCTACCCCTTCGAAATCCAGCAGTGTACGAAATTCCAGCTCCAGAGTTTGATCACTACTAAGCACTATCATGCCTATGTTTGCTCTCGAACCCAGTCCTGCGTCAGTCTTAAATTGCAGTTTCAGTATGCTGTCAGCATTAGCCGTTTCCTCAGTCATATAAAGCTGTAAAAGTTTTGAACGAAGATTTCTGCCTCAATTATACTTAGGCCAGTGAAAGGTTTTGGTGAATTAAGTCATTTAAGGATTGTTGATGAAATATTATCAATCATTTTTCTTAAGCACAAGGTTGGAGTACAGCTTTCAAGTAGGTGAACAATTCTTTGAAAAATAGCTGAACATTATTAAGCCAGTAAAGATGTTATTACCATCATAGTGCTTAATTCGGAACTTCAGATTCTCAAATTTTTCTAAACAGAACCTAAAGTTCCGTTTTTTGATTTACTTTTAAATCTTAATAATTTATATATATCTGTCTAATATTTAAGTAAATATTCAATTAGCGACTTGCAGTTTATAGATTAAGAAATTCGAAATTCTGTATTTTACATAATTCCATCCTGAATTAT
>CAJXDX010000250.1 GCA_913052275.1 uncultured Pseudomonadota bacterium
TGCTCCCTCAAGAAGGGAATATTGAGTGTGGAGATGAAGGTGGGTAAACATTTATCAAAAGATTGATATTGGTATCTTGAACAGAATGAATACTACAGGATATTATTTTTTCGGGCAAGAATTTACGGCATTAAATACTTTAATTATTTTTAAATGCTGAATTTGTAATCGAAGTCAGCATATTTACTTAAAAGCAACTGAGTCCTGATAAAATCTGACAATAAAAAGTTGTTAAATTAGCTCTCTTGAGTTACTCTGTGCGGCAGTTTAAGACCCATTACTATCGGGGGATTTTATCTTCCCAAAGAATTGAATATAGAAAGATTTGATGATGCTCAATTATTATCGTCCTGACAATCTTAATGACGGACTTGTTGCCTTGAGCGATAATTCATGGACTTTGCTGGCTGGAGGTACTGATTTCTATCCGGCAAGAGTTGGGAAACATCTCAATGAAAAAGTCATGGATTTGACCGGGATCAGGGAATTACGTTCCATCAGGGAAACTGAGGATCAGATATATATTGGTGCACTGACAACCTGGACCGATATCGTCAATGCAAATCTTCCTGCGGCGTTTGAGGGTTTAAGAAAAGCGTCAAAGACAATAGGAGGTGTTCAAACCCAGAACGCGGGAACAATTTGTGGTAATATATGCAATGCCTCCCCCGCAGCTGACAGTGTACCAAATTTGATGGCTCTTGATGCAAAAGTTCAATTGATGTCTGTTAAGGAAACAAGGATGCTTCCACTGGAAGAGTTTATTCTGGGAAATAGAAAAACAGCCAGAAAAAGTGATGAATTCGTGACTGGACTTATAATTCCGCATCCCGGAAAAGATGCAAGGGGGAATTTTGAAAAATTGGGATCAAGAGCATTTCTGGTTATATCAATTGCCATGGTGGGAGTGGTTGCGGAATTGAACGAATCCGGGGAAATAGAGAACTTGAATGTTGCAGTTGGAGCCTGCTCAGCAGTATCACAGAGACTGTACCTGCTGGAGAAGGAAGCAAAAGGACAAAAGTTGCAGGACCTGGAAATCAAACCATTGCATCTTGAAAACTTGGAGCCTATTGATGATATTCGAGGAACTGCAGCCTACCGTAATGCTGTAATCCCTGAATTGGTTATGCGTGCTGTAAAAGGAGTTTTGTAATCCATGATTAAAGAAGATAAATCCAGAGTAACTTTTAATCTGAACGGTACATCTCAAACTGTTTTTGCCAGCCAGATACGAAGGTTCTCTGATGTATTGCGTGAAGACTTAGGACTGAAAGGAACTAAGGTTGGATGCGATGCGGGAGATTGTGGTGCCTGCACAATCCTTATAAATGGTGAGCAGCGTTATGCCTGTTTAACTGCAACAGGACAGCTTGAAGGGTGTGATGTTAGAACTGTTGAAGGACTTTCTAAAAACGGTGAGCTGACTTCCCTTCAACATTCTTTCCTGGAAGAAGGTGCCGCTCAGTGCGGTATTTGTACTCCGGGAATGTTGATGGCTGCACAGTCTTTACTGGATCAGGTCCCCCATCCATCTGAAGACCAAGTACTGGAAGCCCTCAGCGGAGTATTATGCCGCTGTACCGGATATACGAAAATTGTTAAGGCTGTGATCAATTCCGGACAAAAACAAACTTCCATATCTTCTCCGGATGCTGGAAATGCTGTAGGGTCCAGAATGGTAAAAGTCGATGGTCAAAAAAAACTTACCGGAGAAGAACTTTTTGGAGCAGACAAAGCCCCCGAGGACTCCCTTTGGCTCCGGACAATACGCTCTCCATATGCGCGCGCGCGATTTTCCCTTAATCATCCAGAAAAGGCATTGAAGAAATACTCCGGACTGGTCAAGGTGCTTACTGCAGATGATGTCCCCGGTAATAATGGTTTTGGAATATATCCTCACATCAAAGATCAGCCTGTATTAGCAAAGGATCATGTGCGTTTCAGGGGTGAAGCAGTTGCTGCGCTGGTTGGTGATCGTGAAAGTGTTGAATCAGTCAGTGAAGAGGACTTGAACTTGACTTGGCAACCTCTTGAAGCAGTTCGTGGTTTGGATAATGCTCTTGCCGGAAATTTGGATCCTGTTCAGTCCGAGTTTCCTGACAACACCTTGTCCAGAGGATTTGTGAAAAAAAGCGACGTAGAAAAAGGATTTTCAGAGTCACATACAGTCGCGGAAGGAATTTGGACTACATCGGCAATCGAACATGGCTACATTGAGCCTGAGGCAGGATTTGCACACAGAATTGGTGATCGGCTCGAGATTTTTGTCTGTACACAAACGCCGTATATGGACCAGTCTGAGGTAGCACAGGTACTGGGAATTGATAAACATCAGGTTCGGATTATCCCCTC
>CAJXDX010000251.1 GCA_913052275.1 uncultured Pseudomonadota bacterium
ACCATGGCAGGTGGTGGAGTATATTCTCTTGCAACAAGAGGAGCAGAAGATGTAATTAACAAAGCCACACTGCTTGTGATTGATGCCCTGAATTCAATGTCAATTCCTGAAGATCAGGCAGATTTTACCTTCACTGACATGGGAACAGCGGATGGGGGTACATCCCTAAAGCTGGTAGAAGAATTAATTCACTCAATCAGGAAAAAGAAGCCTCAGATAGACATCAACATAGTTTATGTTGATCAGCCCAAAAACGATTTCAACAGTCTTGTACAGACAGTACTGGGTTTAGGTCATTTCCCCAGTTACCTTGAGACTGTTGAAAATGTTTATCCTTTTTTTTCTGCAAACTCCTTTTACAAACAAATTCTCCCGGATAACAGCCTTGATTTTGGCTTTTCAGCTACTGCCATGCACTGGCTGAGCAAAAAACCATGTGATATCAGCCATCATGTTCATATGGTTGGTGCGGAGGGAGAGGAATATCTTGTTTTTTCTGAACAGGGGAAAAAAGACTGGGAAACAATTCTGCTTCACCGCGCCCGAGAACTTAAAACCGGGGGACAACTGGTTTTTCTTAATTTTTGCCGAGATGAAAACGGTAAGTACCTTGGCAATACTAAAGGAATTAACATGTTTGGAAATTTTGCTGAAAACTGGAAAGATTTTTTTGAGCAGGGAAGGATTAACTTGAATGAATACCAGAGAATGACTCTGCCTCAATATTATAATACCGTGGAAGAATTCAGTGCTCCGTTACAGGACCCCAATAATCCGGTTTACCGGGCAGGCTTAAGGCTAAAGCAGATCGAGACTCATATCACTCCTTGTCCATTTGCAGAATCATTTAAGGAGCACCAGGACGCTTGGCGTTTCGCGGAAGAATATATTCCTACAATCAGGAGTTGGAATGAGAGTATTTTTTTTGGTGCACTTGATAATGACCGAACAGTGGAGGAAAGAAATCAAATAATCAAAGATTATTATCAAATGTACCAGGACCAGGTTCAGTCATCACCAGATATGCACAGAATGGATTATGTGCACGCATTTATTGTTGCTGAAAAAATTTAAAGCTATTATTTGAGTTGTTTACAAATTTTTTTCAGCAAATCAACTTCCATGTAAATTTTAACAATTTTTTGATTAAGACAGTAAGCTTAATTTATTCTGAATCCGTTTTATTATTGAAAATTTCCGCGTAAGATTCTCTTAAAACGTTTGTTTGAACTTTTCCCATGGAGTTTCGTGGAAGTTCATCAATAAAATATACTTTTTTAGGCTGTTTAAAACGGGCAATCCTGTTTTGCAGTGAGTCCATTATCGAATCCTGATTCAAACTGATTCCTGATTCAGTCACAATCACAGCAACCACTGCTTCACCCAAATCTGGGTGTGGAACACCAATTACTGCTGATTCAAAAACTCCATCAATGCGGTCCAGCAGCAGTTCAATTTCTTTCGGATAGATATTATATCCACCTGAAATTATTAAATCTTTTGATCTGCCAACAAGAGAAACATATCCGTCTTCGCTGATTGTTCCCAGATCACCGGTTATGAAAAAACCGTTTTCACGCAGCTCTTCTGCTGTTTTTTCCCGCATTCCCCAGTAACCTTTGAACACATTCGGTCCGCGAATTTCTATCATGCCTGTTTTGCCGTCTTGCAAAACCTGACCAGTTGCAGGATCAGTAACAATCACTTCAACCCCGGGAAGGGGCAAGCCTGCGGTTCCTGCACGCCGTTCACCGTAATATGGATTTGAAGTGTTCATGCTTGTTTCGGTCATGCCATAGCGTTCCAGTATTGCGTGTCCTGTACGTTCTTTCCAGAGAGCGTGAGTGTGCGGCAGCATCGGAGCAGACCCGGAAACAAACAGACGCATATTTTTGGCGGCATTCTCCAGATCAGGATGTTCCAGTAAACGTACATAAAAAGTGGGAACTCCCATCAGGACACTGGCTTGAGGCATTCGTTTGCAAATTGCATCTGCATCAAATTTTTTCATGAGAAGCATGGAGGAGCCTGCCAGCAGTGAGACATTGGTGGCCACAAATAAACCGTGTGTGTGGTAAAGTGGCAGCGCGTGAATCAGAATATCTTCACTACTGAAATGCCAGCTTTTAACAAGTGCTTCGGCATTGGACTGCAGGTTCCTGTGAGTAAGCATGGCTCCTTTGGAACGACCTGTAGTCCCGGAAGTATAGAGAACGGCAGCCAGGTCGTCCGGATTCCTTTTAACACCGATGAATCCTGGAGGCTCGGCATTTTTTGCATCAATCAGTGATCCCGTGCCGTCTGCAGATAATGTCCAAATATGAGAAACTCCGCTTGATTCAG
>CAJXDX010000252.1 GCA_913052275.1 uncultured Pseudomonadota bacterium
TTTGATTCAAAATTGTTGAGAAAGAAATATTACAAATATTTTACTGCAGTAATTGTTTTGTTACCATGTACTTTTACTGCTGTAGTGTTTGCAAAAGAAATGACTGGTTATATCAAGGGGTTAGGATCACCATTACGTGAACAGCCTAAAATAAGCAGCAAGGTGCTTACAAAATTATCACGAGGGACAGAAGTCCTTTCAAAAGAGACAAAAGGGTTATGGCAGAAAGTTGAGGTTGGAGAAAATCAGGGATGGGTTATGCGGGGACAGATTTCTGATGTTCCGGTTGGAGTCAAGAAATCGATTTTGAGTCAAAAAATCCGTCTTCAATCGTCTTCAGGGAAAAGGGTTCGTTTGAGAACATTTACCGCTGTAGTCGGTGTAAGGGGACTTGTTGACAAAAAAGGTCAGAAAATCAGTCCGTATAAGACAGACTATATGGCATTGGAATGGCTGGAAAAACAACCCACAGATGAAGAAAATTCTGTTCAATTTGTTACATTTTCAGAATAAAGAAAAATGATTCGGTTGCAAATTTTCATGTTGCTGGGCTTTTGTATATTGTCCTTTAGTTTTACATTTCCGGTAAATGCACATGAATTTCGTCTGCGTGCCAATCATATATTCTGGAAAAACCAGGAAGCTGGCACAGAAAAGGAAATTGATTTTGGCAGGGGAGTTGCGGCAAAAATTCTTGGGAAATACCCTATCTTCAAAGACGAAGAAAAAGTCAATTATGTTTCTCAAATCGGTACAGGGATCTCTGCGCAGTTGGGACGGCCAGAATTAAGATATTATTTTGGAATTCTTGATACGGAAGATATTAATGCATATGCTGCTCCCGGAGGTTATATCTTTGTAACAACGGGTGCCTTGAAACTAATGCGTAATGAGGCGCAGCTGGCCGGAGTACTGGCTCACGAACTCGCACACATAGATCAAAAACACATCGTAAAACAATTGAATCTGCAGAGCTCTGACCGTTCACTGACTTCCGGGATCGCGCAGATTTTAGGAGGAGCAACACTTTCAGCTAAAATTGCCCTGGAACGTCTGAATGACCTTGCTTTTAAGATGCTGATGGAAGAAGGTCTATCAAAAAAGGACGAAGCAGATGCTGATCAAAAAGCCCTGGAAATGCTGATTTCTACAGGATACGATCCGCAAAGCTATCTTGATTATCTCTTATCTCTAAAACCTCACTTGGAACAGGGGCAGGCAAAAGTTCTTTCCAAGACTCACCCTACTATAGATACCCGCATTAAATTTTTAAGTGAATTCATAAGCAGACACGAGCTGGATTCAATTCAGGGTAAGAAAAATGAAAAAAGATTTAAGCAATTTATGGCTTCCCTTTAATGTTTTGTTGATAATCATCTGTATAACTCCCTCTGGGCTGCATGCGGATGATGCCCACTACAAGAATATGCTTATCGGTGAACGTGCCGCAACAATGGGTGGAAGCTACGTGGCTGTTTCTGACGACAGTACCGGCTGTTACTACAACCCGGGTGGAATTGCATATGCGGTTGGAGACAGTCTCTCCGGCAGCGGAAACGTGATGCATCAAATGAAGACAGTTTATCATCAGGCAATTGGCACTAAAGATTGGGTTCGTGACAGCGA
The DNA here is from genome assembly GCA_913052275.1 of uncultured Pseudomonadota bacterium. Lineage (GTDB taxonomy): Bacteria > SAR324 > SAR324 > SAR324 > NAC60-12 > Arctic96AD-7. The sequence continues at coordinate 1,627 of CAJXDX010000252.1, forward strand.
AGCACTGGTACCAAATTATTTTAGTGTTCTCAAAAAATTTAAATCATATTCCTTCTGCTTTTCATATGTGGTGCCGGAGGCGTTTATTGAACATCAGGACCTTGTCTTCGAAAATCCACTGAGTACTGTAAAAAAATACTATCAGAGCCTGCATTCAGAGGACATCACCTACCTGATGGGGCCCTCCGCGGCAATGAGTTTAGGAGAAGATATTTCTATTGGATTAACTCTCTATTACCATTACCGGAGTTTTATGCGTCAGCAGCATTATTTCCTTGAAAGTACTGATGGAAGCTATCAGGTATTTTATGAAAGCAAAAAACAGAGGGAAGACGGACTGATGCCGAAAATTGGGGCTCAGTGGAGTCCGTTAAATCTGTTTACTTTTGGAGTAGCACTAGACCAGACAATTCTGTTTAATGCCCCTTATCAGGCTGATCTGTCATACCACAGTACAGATAACAGTACTGGTACTGCAAGCCTTTCTACTACTATGAACAGGACAAAAACTGAATTAAAACGAAATATGCCTTTACACATTGTTTTCGGAGCAGCATATTTCCCAACACCATCTCAGCTTTACACTGTAGACATAGATTATTATCAGGCGCAGGAAAAAGGACGTGCAGATGTAATAAATTATTCAGGAGGAACGGAATATTACATCAATCCAACAAATGCAGT
>CAJXDX010000253.1 GCA_913052275.1 uncultured Pseudomonadota bacterium
AAAAAAACTGCAGCAAAAAAACCCGCAGCTAAAAAATCTGTTACAAAGAAAACGAAAGAAGATCAACCTACTTCATAGATATAATCATGGCACATAAAAAAGCAGCCGGAAGCAGCCGTAATGGACGGGATTCTCAAGGTCAGAGAAGAGGCGTGAAAAAATTTGGCGGCGAACTTGTAAAAGCAGGCAATATACTGGTACGTCAAGTCGGCTCAACTTTCCATGCAGGTGCAAACGTCGGCACAGGAAAAGATTATACATTGTTTTCCAAGGTTTCAGGTCACGTAAAGTTCAGTCAAAATGGAAACGGGAAACATAAAAGAAAATATATCAGTGTAGTTCCACGGGATGAAGCAGTTTCTGCTTCTGTTTGAAATATGGGTGCAAAGCCCCGTTCGCTTTCTGGTATAAAGCCTACCGGTACTCCCCATTTAGGCAACTATCTGGGCATGATTAAACCGGCGATACAAATGCAGGAAACGCACGAGACGTTTTACTTTATCGCTGATTATCATGCTCTCACCTCCACACACGATCCCAATCAACTCAGGGAGAATGCATACGATCTTACAGCCATTTTCGCCGCTTTGGGAATGGATTTTGAGAATCATGCTTTTTTTCGTCAATCAGATATTCCGGAAGTTACAGAACTGACCTGGATTCTTTCCTGTATCACTCCAAAGGGTCTGATGGAAAGGGCACACGCATTTAAGGATGCGATGGCAAAGAACCAGGAAGTTAATATGGGATTATTCAGTTATCCTGTTCTGATGGCTTGCGACATATTGATTTACGACTCGAATTTTGTGCCAGTAGGACAGGACCAGCGTCAACATCTGGAAATTACAAGAGACCTGGCCATCCGCTTTAATCACCTTTTTGGAGAAGCATTTGTTATCCCGGAGGCAATTATACAAAAAGATGTTGCTACAATACCGGGACTTGACGGCAGGAAAATGAGCAAATCATATGGGAATGTGGTCCCGTTGATGGCTCCGGAAAAACAGTTCCGGAAGGCCATCATGAAGATCACCACAGATTCAAAAACAGTTGAAGACCCAAAGGCCCCTGACACATGCAACGTATTTGCTCTTTATAAGTGTTTCTCAACCGAAACAGACCAGAAAGAATTGGCTTCGCGTTACCGAGCAGGAGGTTTGGGCTACGGTGAAGCAAAACAGCTTTGCTTTGAAGCACTAAATGCTGAACTCAGGGAGCCAAGGGAAAAATATCTAAAAATAAGAAAAGACCTTCCACAATTGGACGGAATACTGGAATCTGGTCGAGACAAGGCTCGTGCAATTGCAAGGCAAGTCACCGAAAGAGTCCGTGCAAAAGTTGGTCTTTGATAAATTAGTTTCTGGTTTAAATCAGAAATAAGGTCGACTGCATCAACAATTCATTAATTTTCAATTCTGTTCAGCTGCTCACATTATGATTCCCGATATACTTGCATCGCGCTACGCCAGCTCAGAAATTTCAGAAATCTGGTCACCTGAGGGGAAGGTAAGCCTCGAACGTGAATTCTGGATTGTTGTGATGAAGGCACAGCAAAAATTGGGAGTTGATATTCCCGAATCAGCAATTAACTCTTATGAGAAAGTTAAGCACCAGATTGACCTGGAAAGTATTTCAAAACGTGAAAGAAAACTGCGTCATGATGTGAAGTCCAGAATAGAAGAATTTTGTGATTTGGCTGGACAACAGCATATACATAAAGGTCTTACAAGTCGGGATTTGACTGATAACGTGGAGCAGCTGCAAATATTTCGTTCTCTGAAGATAATCCGTCTAAAGTCAGTTGCGGTTTTGCATCAGCTGGCCTCATGGAGTTTACGTACTAAAAACATTTCTCTCGTCGCGCGGACGCATAATGTTCCAGCACAACCTACAACTTTGGGGAAGAGAATTTCAATGTTTGGAGAGGAAATATTGTTTGCACTTGGCAGGCTGGATCACCTCATTGAAAATTACCCCATGCGCGGTATTCAGGGTGCAGTGGGAACGAGGCTTGATCAATTGGAGCTTATGAATGGTGATGAAAAAAAGGTGCGTGCACTGAACGAGCTGGTTCTTGAACATTTTGACTGTCATTCAGTCATGAACTCTGTTGGGCAAATTTATCCGCGAAGTCTGGACCTGGAGACAGTCAAGAGTCTGATTGCGATCAGTTCAGGAATTTCCAGTTTTGCCAAAACATTGCGTTTGATGGCAGGCCAGGATTTAGCAACAGAAGGATTCCAGCAGGGGCAAACAGGTTCATCAGCTATGCC
>CAJXDX010000254.1 GCA_913052275.1 uncultured Pseudomonadota bacterium
GGTTTGCAGTTCTGATGATTATTTGTATGGGAGTGATGTTGTTATATGTCTGGATTAACTATGATGATATTAGATCTGAGCAAAGATATCGCCAGATATGGCATATGAACCATAAATTTTAGCATTTTTGAAATCAATAAGACTCCTTAAAGAATTAAATGAAAATAAAGCTTACAAAAACATCTCCGGAACAACTTAAAACTCCACCTGCAACACTTTCCGGAGTTGTATTTGGCACGGTATTTTCCGACCACATGTTCTGCATGGAGTGGGATGATGGGAAAGGATGGCATAGCGCCCAAATCAAACCATATGGACCTCTGAAGCTGGAACCGTCTTCGATGGTTTTGCATTATGCCCAAATGTCATTTGAGGGGCTTAAGGCATACAAAATTGAATCCGGAGAGCACGCACTATTTCGACCCCGTGAAAATTTTAAAAGGATGAACCGTACTGCCCAACGCATGTGTCTTCCGCAACTGGATGTGGAAGAGGTGTTGGATGCGCTTAAACAGTTGCTGCGTTTAGACTCCGGATGGGTTCCTGGTGAAGATGGAACCTCCTTATATGTTCGTCCGACAATTTTGGCCACAGAAGAGGCAATCGGACTGAAAGTCTCATCAAAATATCTGTTTTTTATTATTCTGAGTCCTGTTGGACCATATTATCCCCAGGGATTTAATCCGGTTAATATTATGGTTTCAGAAAAATATGTACGTGCTGTTCCTGGAGGTATAGGATTCGCCAAAACAGGGGGCAATTACGCGGCCAGTATCCTTGCAGAAAAAGAAGCAAAGGAAAATGGCTATACCCAGGTTCTCTGGCTGGATGCTGTTGAGCGTCGTTATATTGAAGAGGTGGGATCAATGAACATCTTTTTTGTTATTGATGAAAGCATAGTCACTCCGATGCTGACAGGTTCAATTCTGCCTGGAATAACTCGCATGTCAGTCATTGAACTGGGTAAACACTGGGGTCTTCATGTTGAAGAAAGGCGAATCACTATAGATGAGGTTCTGAAAGGTCTTGAAGATGGGTCGGTTACAGAAATTTTTGGTGCGGGCACTGCTGCAGTTATTTCACCTGTTGGTATTCTGGCACACAAGGGTAAAGATTTTCAGGTTGGAAACGGGGAAACGGGTCCGGTAGCCATGCGCTTTTATGAGCACCTTACAGGCATTCAATATGGAAGGGAATCGGATCCATTTGGATGGCTGGAACTTATTTAAAAGATTCAAAGCAAATCCGGGGACTTATCACTTATGTTGCCGGTATATACTTCATCTAAATCTTTTTACTTTTGACGGAGCTGCTTCTTATAGACACTTGATACTTTCCTGACCCGGCAACGGTTTGCTTTTAATAGGAAACTGTCCTAACAAATAAAATTCAGTTGATATTTATCTGAATAATTATTGACAGTAATGTCAATAAGTGAAACAACCCCCGCATGGCCTGACAAAATGGAAGTCATCAGGAAAATGCTGACAAACTACCTTTCCATTCTTCAAAACCTGCGTGAAGAACATTCTCTGCTTTTTGTAATGCACGTATTCTTTGTGGGCGGAGCCGTTTTGACATTGCTGCTGGTTTTGCTTGCAGGTGTATTTCGGTTGTTTTGATCGTGCTGATTTGCTTTTGTGCCTGGATTTTAACTCATTAATTCTGTTCAGGTTTATGCAAGCAGTTCTTTTTCAGTTATTAAATTATTTTGCTATTGGTGAATATTTTAAAACATACTGCTGATGGCTTGATAATGTCTCCTGTTTTTTCCCTGCAGATCGTGATGCAGAAGACCATGATGTCCAAAACATCAAATTGTCTCCTCCAAATCCATCGCATTCTTCAGCAGTAACAGTGCCGTTGCTGTCATTATCTTGAGAGCTACTTGAACATTCCGGAGTATCAGACAAAATATCAAATACAGTTCCTTCTTTTTCAGTTGTATGGAATAATCCAAGCTGATGTCCCATTTCATGAGCTGCTGTTTCACCAAGCAGCTGTGCGTCCAGCGCAGTACCTGTTGCATGTGCAGTAAGACTTGCCAGTACTCCATTCCAGGAATTTACATCTCCCATTGACCCCGGCATTCCGGCGGCATTCCCCAACATACCAGATCCGGGTGCTGAATAATCCTCAATAAAAAATATATTTACTGCATCTGAACTTCCCTTTTTTACAAGAGCCGAAGTTGTTGAATTAGTGAAGGTTGGGGAAACCGCACTGTATTCAGTATCACTGATTGTAATTGTGCTCTTTATGGTAAGCGTAA
>CAJXDX010000255.1 GCA_913052275.1 uncultured Pseudomonadota bacterium
GAATTTGTTTCTGAAGGTGGAAGATAAAAAATCAACTCGCTGGCATTAACTAATCCCAGATTTTTGCGCGCAACCAGTTCTATGTATTCAGGATTTGTCTTCAAAGCATTAATTTCTTCATGCATCAAAGCTTGCTCAATGCGCATTGATTCAATTTGCTGAGTTAATTTTTGTTCGTATGCTTCCAGTCGGTTAGTAGCATTAATTCCGTAGCTGCCAATCACTGAAATAACAAGCATTATTGCTCCAAAACCTGCAATAAGCACCATCGTGAAAAGTGAGCGCCATTCTTCAGTTTCTTTGGCCGAAACCACAGGTCTTTCTTCCGATTTTGGAGGCGTAAACAATCCATTAACATAAAGAATACGATCGTGGTTCTTGAGCAGTTTGGTCTGTATAACTGGTCTTGCTTGCTGTTTTAAGCTTTTTTTAGCTGTTGGGTATTGCATTTTGATTAATAGATTACAATAGCCTTATTTTGTAAAAAATATTTTATAAAATGAGTGGTATAATCAAGAAGTTAATTGCTTTGTGGTTTCTTTATTTTCTGAGGTAATGCATTGACCTTCCAAATAGGCCCCTTCCTGAATTAAAAGCTGACCTGAAGGGACATGCACCTCTCCAAGCAAATTTGCAGTTGAATTTACCTCTAAGCGCTCATGAACCAGCATGTCACCATTTACTTTACCTGCCACAACTACAACGTTTCCTTCGATTTTTCCACTGACATTCCCTGTCTCAGATACTATTATTTCCTGATCACCATGAAGAGAACCTTCTACAGTGCAGCTGACTACTATTTTATTTTCGGAATGAACCGTTCCCTGAATAAGCAGATCTTCACCTAAATATCCAAGACCTTTTTGTGCGGAGTAATACTGGTTAGACATATAAATTTATTTTGTTTATTTCAACGTAAGTATAAACGTTGATCAGGATTAAATTTGGATATTGGAATCAAAGGATTTGTACGTCGTCCGTTAATAATTATTTCATAGTGCAAGTGCGGACCTGTGCTGCGGCCTGTACTTCCAACTAATCCAAGCCTGTCTCCACGTTTAAGTTTCTGGCCGCGTCTTACATTTATTTTAGAGAGATGTGCAAAACGTGTTCTGTAACGTACAGATTTTTTCTTTCCCGGAAAGAAACCTCTGCCGTGTTGTAGTTCCACTAATAATCCAAAACCTTTTTTTCGACTTGCAATTCTTACAATTCCATCAGCTGGAGCATAAACCGGAGTACCTCTTTTTGCCCTGAAATCAAGGCCTCCATGAAACTCGCGTTTCTTATTGAAGGGGTCTTTACGCATCCCATAACGATCAGATAATGCTCTGCTTCTAAGTGGAATTATTGTAGGAGTATGTCTCCAGAAATTATGGCTCCGATCAATTAGTAGGCTAAGATCTTCAAGTTGAGAAACTTTTTCGTAATAATCATCTGAGCTTCGGTACAGGAACTGACGTAAACTTCCGGAGCTTAGTAATTCCTGTGGTGAATCAAGTGACAAGCTGTCCAAAATGGTAGGTCCACCACGGCCAGTTTTTGCTTTTGCTTGTTTGCTTTTTTGACCTTTACTGAGTGAAATTCCTGTAGTGTTTGTAATCTTTTTCGTAAGTCTATTTACAGTCTCCTGATTAACTTTGAGGAACTCCATATGTTCAGATAACTCCTGTTCTGTTTCAACAAGCTGTCTACGCAGTTGCTGAATAGTATTTTCCTGTTCTTCAAAACCTCTGCGTTGTGATGCATATTCCTGGAGATTTTGATTAAAGAGAACAAAATCCTGATAAACCATGTCCAGCCACTGTACTGTTTGGTGAGTATTTGCCTGATCACTCAGGTTAGATGTGCATTCAGCCTCTAATGTCTGGCAGATAAAATTATGCATTTCATCCAGTTTTTTTATATTGGAGCTGAAAAGAGCCGAATGTTTTTTGAACATTAACTTGCTGTTATATGCTGACTGTTTCAGTTCTTCCACATAATCCTCAAGGAACGAAATACGAGACTCACGTCCATCGTAAAGATCAATTTGTTTTTGATATGCTGTTTTAGCCAATTCCTGTTTTTCAAGCAGCTGTTGCTGATTTGAAATCTTTAGGTATTGGTCAAAATAAATCCAACTTAATGAGGCTGCTCCAATTAAGAATAATACAAGCAGGAAAAAAATAAATCTCCCCCCAAAATGATACTGGTGCACACCGGTACTGCTATCCTTTAACAGAAGAATTGAATAATTTTTCATGAACTGCAGTAATTAAAT
>CAJXDX010000256.1 GCA_913052275.1 uncultured Pseudomonadota bacterium
TTGTTTGAACAGGATGAGCAGACTGAAGCAATAGTCATGATTGGTGAAATTGGAGGAGATGCGGAAGAACAAGCGGCTGATTATGCGAGAAATAATGTAACTAAGCCAATTGTGAGTTTTATTGCAGGACAAACTGCTCCTCCCGGACGCAGAATGGGTCACGCCGGTGCCATCATTTCAGGAGGGCATGGAACAGCTGAAGAAAAAATGAATGCTTTAAGAGAATCTGGAATATATGTGATAAACTCACTAGATGAAATTGGAATAAAGATGCTTGAAGCTTTGGGAAAAGCCTGAAGCTTCCCTTGCACAGAGGTCTGTGCTTCAAATCATGCTGCGGACCTGAAGTTTGTTAGAATTGCCGTTTAATTTACCAGAGTCGCGGCATTAAAAAAATTGTGTCCTAGACTGAGCTTCTGGATAATGCCGGGTATTGTTCTGAATTAGAAAGTACAGTGGAAGGGATTGCTGAGATTATCGCACGTTGTATACGTGGATCGGTCTGCAGGGTCGAGATTATTTTCTCTATGTTTTTATATTCGAAATATTTACAGAATATGGAGAGATAAAGTTGATTTATGCTTCTTTCTGTTTTTGAGCCATTCCTTGTTTCTGCTTCAACAATGCGTTTTGCAATTTCGTTTACCAGCCAGGGCATTTCTTCAAATTTGTTGCGAAACAACCCGAATATTTCTGCAAAAACTTCAATCAGGCATACTGAAAATTCTTCATTTAGAGCGTCCTGTTCAATTTTGTAGTAGCTGCTCACACGCTCTTTAATATGCTCCAGCATTCTTCCCTGGAGCATGTTGATCAGCAGCTGCATTACCTGTTTTGTATCGCATGCACAATCATCTTGTTTGTCGTCAGAGAGTGAATGCAGACATTCTGCAATAACCCGTGTGTACGGGCTGACATTAGACATTTTCACCTGAATACCAACAGAAAATCTTTATAGCGATTCTCTTTTAGCGGCTTGTCCGTATTTAAGTTAATGAATTAAAAAACTAAAATGCTGAAAAGACAATCCGATGAGAATATGAGGCTTAAACAAATATTGCAAGCCCATTAGGAAAAAAGTTCTATCTTTTTTTTGTTTCCTGGGATTGTGCAATCCGCACACCATATTTTTTTATGTTTGAACGTTTCAAAAGACAACTTTGGTATGCATTATTATCCTGAACTTTCAGTTGCATTTGATAATCATTTCTGGATTTTCTTCCGAACTGGAAACTGTCATCACACGATATCCACGATAACAAATAAGATCAGATTTGCGGTAGCAATAAAAGATATGAGGCGGACAGGAAACTAAATATTCACTTTCCGGTCTTTGTTTGTCTTCTAATGACAGGGAACCTGTACATCCTGCAACAGTTACAGTCAAAAGTATATTGATTATGCGTGTCATCTTACACATCCAGAACTAAACGGATTGGCTGATGATCTGAAGCATCTGTTTCAGTATTGACTGAGACTTGATTTATTTTCTGTGCCAGGCTTTGACTTATGAAAAAATAATCTCTGCAGTGCGGCCCTTTTTTCCATTGTTTGTGATCAAAAATACCGCATGTGGGAGTGTGTGCATTGTCTTTCTGGTGGGTCCTCCAGGCATCAACAAGATCCATATTCTTTTCTGAAAACCTTGCTGTCATCTTTCGGTAAGATGTACTGTCCGGAGTAAAGTTGAAATCACCGCAGATGACAGTATTTTCAGGACGCTTTACAAGTTCGAATGGAGTGTCAGGCATGTCTTTCCCCGGAAAATGAAATTGGCAAGATGCCTCTTCATGTATTTCCCGGATACGTTGAATTTGAGCCAACTGTTGAATTTCTGAGAAAAATTCAAGATGAGTAGTCATCACACGAAGCTCAGTTGTGTTTGCAGGGATCACTAATTCTGCTATCTGCCTGGACATGAATCTTGCCTTTGGATCTGCAGGAGATGGCAGTAGGTGATGAAGAACCTGAACAGGTGATAGTCGAGTTAAAACGAGGTTGCCGAATTGTTTGCGGGTTTTTTCTTTTCCTCCTGAACGGTCATGAACTGCTCCGAAAAAAGATTCATAGTCAGGGAAAATTTTTTCCAGTTCCTTAACCTGATCAGCCCCTTCATCAGTGGAAGGATAGTTTCTTGAGACTTCCTGCAGACAAAGCACATCAGGCAATCCATCTTTATGAACAGTTTCTGCGATTCGACCTAAATCAATACGTCCGTCTACACCTTTACCGTATTGAATATTCCAGCTGACAAGC
>CAJXDX010000257.1 GCA_913052275.1 uncultured Pseudomonadota bacterium
TTGGTTATCAATAAGGAAATATCCATCCATTCCTTTAACTGCAGAAAAATTTGCCTTCATTGTATTCTGTGGGTCCAGCCTAACCAAAGACTCATATTCCGCAGGACTCATGCCTTTTGATGGTGCTCCAAATTTTGCTCCGCCAGTAGTTACACATCCTGAAATTATTCCAGCTAAGAACGCAAATGCTACCAATAGAATTGAATTATTTTTCATAACTTTCTCCTTATAAATGTCAATTAACGATTCTTACTCTTCCCACTTCAAAACCAGGGAGGAGACTCAGCGGACTATACCGCCAATTATATAACATACAATAAATAATCTATTTTTTCATGACTACCTCCTTTTGTGTTTTAATTAACGGTTCGCTTTCGACTCCTTCCTTTACCCAATTCGGTTGAGCCCTTCTTGGGAAATTGTTTTGTCTCCTAGCCTCATTCCAAAATTTTATACCACCACCAATTTTTTGCTGACTTCATTCCAAACTGCCATCAAGTACCAAAATAACATTATGGCAATAATGATGATTAGTGCCATCTTCCAACCAATAACATCAGGCAAAAAAAGCTCAGTTCCAAGTTTAGCCCTCAATCCACTAGCAACTAGCCAGTCCCTGAAGTAGGACGTACTCAGGGCAAACGTGACAAGTGTGACCCAGAGTTTAACCTGTCCCTCTCCAGCCCGCCAGATAGTACCCGATGCACAGCCACCACTAAGGGACATACCAATCCCGAAGATGATACCACCCATCAGACTGCCAATCCAAAAACCTGGTAATACAGAAACATCCCAGGACCTCAAATCCGTCCATTTCAGGATTGTGAACCCGGTTACGCTGATGATGACCGCAAGTGCAACTGCTTTAGTAGCTTCCGCATCACCCGTCATGAAAGGGTCTCTGAAAGCCCTTACAAAGCAGAAGCGTGTACGCTGCATGACGATGCCTACAAGCAGTCCAAAGAGCATAAATCCGCCGCTTACGGAATAATCAAAGGAATCGTAAGTGAAGATCACAATGATACACAGCAGCAAAACCAATAACCCTGAAATTGGCTGGGCTCTACTCGGTACACCCGACATGTCATCCCTGTTCGGTACTTGTCGCACCCCCCAGGAAGTTGCTGGGAGATACTCTATCTCCCAGATGAGCAGTTTCAACCCGACAAATGCTCCTACCATCAATCCGACCATCATGACCACGCCTGCCATTGACAGTGCGCTGATTGCACTAAAAAAACCTCCTATGTTGCAGCCGAAAGCGAGGGAAGCCCCGATTCCCATCAGTACTCCGCCGAGCAGCCCCTTGAACAATTCCCTGGCTGGCGCCATACGAACCCGGAACTGCCTGCCAAGCAATGCTGCCACCAGTGACCCGATGATCATTCCGAAACACAGTACTGAACTGGTAAAAAGAGTTGGAGGAAGGACATTCATCTGAATTACACCGATTTGGTTGAAAAACCAGTCACCCCAGTTTCTCACACCGTTTGAGACGGTCCAGGGTCTATCAAAGGCAAACAGGAGCACATTCCCCATTCCCAGCAGTAACCCTCCAATCCAGATAGGCCATTGCCGATCGAACAGCCTTTCATAGCCGTTGCGGAAAGCCGCTTTTATGCTGTCAGGTTCCTCTGCAGTTGTATCTAATAACATTACCTTTTCTTTACTTTAGTTCACTCAAGTACTTTATTTAGCTCAATTGTTAGAAACAAAAACATTTAAAGATAGCGATATTTTTATCAGAGTAGCTGATTTTATCAAGCCAATTTATAGAAAAGTCTAAATCCTTTTTTACTCGTTTGATTTTCTTGAGTCTTCCGGCAGATCCATTGCTTCAAAGACATAGTCAATCAAATCACGTACTACCATCTTCTCTTCGTTACCAGAGGTCTTGACGGCATCAGAATACATAGTCATATCTTTGGGACATGCTACAGTGAAATAGTTGGCTCCAGTCAGCAGGGCCTCTTCGATACGGTTTTCACTGGGACGTTGCTTCATGTCCTCATGTTCCTTTTTCCAGACCTGTCCTCCGCCTGCACCACAACAGAAGGAATTGATTCGGTTTCGGGGCATCTCAAGGAGTTCAACTCCACAATGCCGCATCACTTCACGCGGGGCATCGAATATTCCATTGTATCGTCCAAGGTAACAGGGGTCATGATAGGTGCCTTTGATTTTGAGAGGTTTGATGATTTTGATCCTCCCCGATAGAATCAGTTCCAGCAGCAGCGTTGAATAATGCTT
>CAJXDX010000258.1 GCA_913052275.1 uncultured Pseudomonadota bacterium
TCAATTTCTTTCTGTAATTCATCACGCGAGGAACCAAGCAGTACTGCGGCAAATCTTGAGTTGTTTTTCTTATATTGCCTGTAATACCGGTGCGCGGTGGACACAAGATCCTGACCAGAGTTCAGATCATTTTCCAGATCATTAAGCCCTTTTTTTATGTCGGTCATTTCCTGTCCGGGCAAAAGGAATAAACGCAAATCTCCCAGCTCCGCAATTTCTATCTTTTTGCGCAACTCAGTTGATGCTTCAGATAGAATAACATTTGAGCAAACCCGGTCCTGTCCAATTACGTTGATTCCCGCATGCCTTTTTGGCGTTCCGGGCTGTATAAGCCATGGCCTTGATTCTTCAGGAACATAAAAATTATTTCCGGTGCTCAGTTCGGTCTTCGGAGATTCCCATTGCGGTACTCCGGGAATAAATCGGTGGTGAAGACAAAGCGCTGTTTTTATTAAACTTGCCATTCCTGAAGCAGCAAAGGTGTGTCCAATATTGGCTTTGATACCTCCTATTGCGCAGTGGGGCTTATCTCCTGAAAATACCCTTGTCAGGCCCTCCATCTCGAACTTATCCTCAACATCGCTTCCGCTTCCGCAAACCTCCAGAAGACCTATCTGATCAGGTTTTACACTGGCGAATTTCATGGCCTTTTTTGCGCAATCTTCAACAGCTTCTGAAGAAGTTGCCGATGAAAAAGCAATGGAGTCAACCGTGGCGTAAATTTTCTCTTTGTCTTTTTTTGCCTCCTCCATGCTTTTTAAAACAACACTCCCTGCTCCTTCGCCTATCATCCAGCCGTTGACACCCTTATCGAAACTGAGTGTAGGCTTTCCAGTGTTCAGCGGGATTTTTCTTTGACGCAGCATTACTTGTTCCGGACTCCCCGCAAGATCTACTGCAGAGATTACAACCGCTTCCACAGTTTGCGTATCAAGCAGCATTTGGGCTATTTCAAGGGACCTTGAAACTGAATTTTCTTCAGAGGAAACAGTAAAGGCTGGACCGGAAAAATCCCACAAAGAAGAAATTCGTGATGCCATAATGTTGCCGATAAAACTGGTAAAGCGGTTAATAGGCACTTCCTCAGAAAGACTGTCCTTGGAGGCTTCAATCAATTGGTGCTGCTCGGCATCACTCAAATCAATTCCTGCCTCTTTCAGGCTGTCTTCAATTTGGGTAGAAAGATTGACCCTGCCCCTGAAACGGTGAATTTCAAGTTCTGTCTCCATTGCCACCAGTACGGCAACATTCTGTCCTTCCTGCAGTTTAGTGGATTTGATTGCCTTGTCGGTTACTTCCAGAGTCAGCAATTGCTGAGAGATCAAGTGCTCTTTTGGATTGGGCTGCAGCTTGAAGCGCAGAAAATCAATTTCAAAGGATTCAAGCCACGCACCTTTTGGCAGGTCACTGAATTCAGCATATTGCTCCATTCCCTTCCAGCGTTCAGGGGGCAGAGATCGGAAATGCTGTTTATTGTCATAAACTGTTTGATAAAACTCATGCAATCCATTACAGCCTCCAAAAATGGCTTCCATTCCAACAATTGCCATAGGCTGTGGAGTGCTTTTCACTGGCGGTTTTTTTTGTCTGGATTTCCTTTCTCTTTTCTTTTCTGTTTCAAAGACAATGTGTGCATTGGTACCTCCAAAGCCAAACGCGCTCACTGCAGCCCTTCGTTCTGATTTTTTGTGAGGCCATGCCATGGTCTGCTGAACTATCTGATTTGAGGATATTCCAGCATTATTGGAACTCATTGGTTCTAAAACTCCAACCGTTGCCGGAATTTTTCCATGCTGTAGCGATAAAATGACTTTTGTCATACCGCCCATTCCGGCAGCAGTCAGCATGTGCCCCAGGTTTGATTTTACTGAACCGATCAAAGGCCTTGTTTTCTTCTCCTCAGCAGGTCCTTCAGCTGCAAAAAATCGTTCCATTGAATCAAGTTCCACTTTATCACCCAGTGGTGTTCCGGTGGCATGGCATTCGATGTAGTCAATTTGCCCTGCATCGACTCCTGTAGACTGGTATGCTCTTTCAAAAGCCAGAATCTGACCTTTTGAGTTGGGACTGAGAACAAACTGACCCCGTCCGTCATTTGACAAGCCTGCTCCGGAAATAACAGCGTGGATCCTGTCACCATCACGCTCCGCGTCAGAAAGACGTTTAAGCACGAACATTCCTGCACCCTGGCTGGCATAAAGTCCTCCTGAATTATTATCAAGCGGGTTGCTCCTTTCATCCGG
>CAJXDX010000259.1 GCA_913052275.1 uncultured Pseudomonadota bacterium
AGTTCTATTTCTTCCATTGGATTGGGATTGATGAAAAAAAGGTGATTGCCTGGCAGCGTTTTGGTGGCAACTTCAATTTCCTGTTTGAGCAGGTCACTGGTAATTCTTCTGCGCAAAGTGCTTTTTCGTTTTAATGTGAGTAATTCAAGCTCAAGATGACCAAAGGTGTTTTTCAATTCTGCAAGTTGACGGTATTCAGCAGTATTTTCCAGATAATTAATTATCAGGCTTTCCCTTCGAGGAGAATAACCGCTGAATACTATAGTATAAACTTGCACCATGTCACCTGTTCTCTGATAAAACAGGGTGATTTGTTCAATTGACTGGCGCACGTTTTCCAAAACGGCATGTGTTCCTGCTCTTTGCAGCAAACTTTGCCACTGGTTTTCATCAGGATTATTAACTGATCTTTCAATTCCCTCAACCACAGTTTCAGCTATCTGCTGTCCGTCAGCCGTATTAAATACACTGAATCGCACAGTTGATTTAACCTGATAAAATGATCCTTTAAGGTTGTCACGCTTCCCGGGAATGATTTCTATGATCACCAGTATCTCAGCGTTATAATTCAGAGCAAGCGCTGTCAGGATGTCAACAGGCAGCAAGTCTGATTTATCCTGGTCAAGTAATCGATATATCTGCCTCATTGTTTGCTGATCAAACGTACGGAAACCATGATTAGCGAAATTTTCCTGCAATACCTGAATTGTGTCCTGCACTGTCCCATGATTACGAGGCATTGCCCCGGCTGTCCTTCCCTGGTAAACAAGCATAAGACTCTTGTAACCCATTCGATCGTGCAGGATGCCCAGCTGTTTTAGTTTCTGCTGAATTTTTACTTCTGCAACATTGGCTTTGATTTGAACTTCAACATATCGTTGGTCAAGATCGATATCCTGGTTAACTATTTCAAAATTGCTGATGAATTTTTGATTGAAATTATAGATCTGCTCCCTGATAACCTGATAATTGTGATTGATAGTTTTTTTTACCAAAAATATCTCCACTCCTTTTTTAACAGCTTTAAGTTGAGCATTTTTCAGTACCCTCTCCTTGGCCTCAACAATATCATCGCTGTAAATTTTTGCTGATGCAGTGATAAAAATTTCTTTTGCCTGCACAGGAAAACAGAGCAATGACGAGACAACAAACAGTAGAAACACAAATTTCATCAGCAAAATATCCACAAATTATTCAGGAGGCATTGAATTTCTGCAAAGCTGAAAATTCACTGTTGGAAACCTAAACCGAAAACTGCTTCTAATCAAGATTAAGGATTATTTGCGTTTGACGGCTGCAGCAGGGCGCCATCTGGAGGAGGGAGTTTCGCGGCTGACTCAACATTGCTTTCATTTAAAGCATCAAAGGGATTGTAATCCCCGAGGATGTGTTGAATGTCGCTCCATGCCAGGGCATATTTTTCATCAGGATTATAAGCATTAGCCTGTGCAAAATGATATGCCGCTAATTCCATTTCATTTCGTAACTGATATACAGAACCTATATTATAGTGAGCAGCTGCTAAATTCATACGGTTGTTTTTTTGAGAGCTGCTGGAGTGTAATTTTATGATTTGCGCGTATCTATCAAAATCCTGGATTGAAATCAGTCCCATCAGCACAACATCGATTTCGTTTATGTTAAATTCTTTACCGTGAATTTCCAGCAATGGACGTAAAGTCGCAGATGGTAATTTGGCCTTTTTGAGTCGGGTGTAAACATTGTCTGTAAATTCAAAAGTTTCTGATTCGGGATAAGTTCGCGGTTCAAAAAGTACATAATTCCAGCCCTTCAGCGCAAGGTCATACCTTCCCCCTGTGGCAAAATGATTTGAGCGAATAATGCGAGGATGTCCGAAATCAAGCAAACCTATTGTCCATGGAACAGGTTCGCTTCCTTTTTCAAGCACAACAATTTTCTCAGTTTTTTCAGGATTTATCCGGTCTAAGAACTTCTGTATAAGCAATTGTGCAAGATGAATCATTTCGTCAGTTGTATCAGGGATTAGCAGTATGCTTTCTTCACCTGTATAGCTCTGCTTTAAACTCGCTTTTTCCAGATTGGAATAAAGTATTTTGTCTCCAGTGGAATTGGTGATTTTAAAGGCAATTTCCAGATGAAGTGTTTGGTCAATTGAACGTACAGAGTATGGTTTTTCCACAAATTCAAATGCACGGCCGATAACATTTATTCCTGAGGGATTTTCCTTCACCACTTCTTTTTCTACCAGACTGA
>CAJXDX010000260.1 GCA_913052275.1 uncultured Pseudomonadota bacterium
ACAAGTGAAGCTGGAAGCCGATCATCACACAATGCAAAAAAACGATCCCGGAACGCTTCCAAATTTTCCGGAATTAAGCTGCATCCTGCTGCTGCTGCATGTCCCCCGAAGCGTTCCAAAAGATCTGAACAATCTGAAAGAACATCCTTCAGATTCAGTTCAGGTATTGAGCGTCCGGAACCTTTTATTTTCCCTTCATTTTCACTGAGAATTAACACAGGTTTGTAAAAGCTCTCAACTAATCGAGTGGCAACAATACCGTTAACACCTTCATGAAACTCTGGAGAAACCAATATTAAAGCCGGATTATTCTTTTGTTCATCTGCAAGTTTGAGAGCAGTTTGAATCATCTCCGATTCCTTTTCTCTCCGCTCGGCATTTGTTGCGTCAAGTATTTGTGCCATTTTTTCAGCTTCCTGCCTGTCATTCGAGAGCAAAAACCTTACAGCCATGTCTGCATCCTTTAAACGTCCGGCTGCATTCATTAAAGGCCCAAACTGAAAGGCAAGAGTACGGGAAGTGATAGTTTCAACTTTTTTCAGATTTTTTAGAACTTGAATTGCTAATCTCGGTTTATCATTCATCACCTGCAGACCGTGATAAGTAATTATTCTGTTCTCATCCAGCAAGGGAACTACATCAGCCACCGTCCCCAGAGCAGCTAAATCTAAACTGTTGCGTAAATTAGGCTCAGGTCGTGCTGAAGTCCACCAATCCAGTTTTCTTAAGGATTTTCTCAATGCCATTACCAGTTTTAACGCCACACCGCATCCGGATATTTTCTTGAAGGAATACTTGCATTCCGGATGGTTGGGGTTAATCACAATTCCTGGAGGAAGCAGATCAGTCTCTGCTAAATGATGGTCAGTAACTATCGTTTTTATGCCTGCATCATTCAGTCTGCGGATTTCTCCAGCAGCAGTAATTCCATTATCCACCGTAATTACCAAATCAGCATTTCTTTCCAGCAAAATGTCTGTGCTGGCCTCTGTCAGACCATAGCCGTGCTTTAGCCTGTTTGGGATAAAATAATCCACTTTCTCTGCCCCACAGGCCTTTAAGAAATCCAGTACTAATGCTGTTGCTGTGATTCCGTCCACATCATAGTCACCTAAAATGATAATCTGCCGATCATTTACTATCGCGTCTTGAAGTAGTTCTACGGCCAAGTGCATGTGCCGAAGCTGGAAAGGGTCTCTTAGATTATTCAGGCTGGGCTCTAAAAAAGACTGGATATCTTTTTGAGTATTGAATCCTCTGCTCAGGAGAATATCTGCTACAAGAGGATGCATTCTCCATTCATCACACAAATGCTTTACTTTTTCTGAGTCGGCATTTGATGAGTGATACCATTGTTTTTTAAGGAATTCCAAATTCTACTCAGCTCTTGTTGTTATTTGTAATGCCGCTTGAACTTTCACTAAGTGATCCAGGCATTTGCCAAATTCTGTTTTCGGGCAACAATTTTTCGCGTTCCAGAAAAAGATACATCTCAAGGCAAATCCAGGCATCCGTAGCAGCATAAAGACTTTGTTTTGAATTTATTACAGGACGTTCCCAATTTGTCAATTGCGCTTTTTTGGTTATCCTGACTCCTAAAAAAATCGCGGCAAGATTTCTCAGCCCGCAGGTTACAATACCTAAATCGCCGGCAATATCTGCCAGCTCGATAAAACCATCTGCTTTAAAATTACTTAACTTTTGCAGTCCCCGGACATCATCCAGAATTGCTACTCCTACTTTTAGAATGGTTGAATCTTCAAGTAGTGCTACAAGTTCATTTGGAAAACCCAAATGATTTAAACGAAACAGAAATGCTTCTTTTGATGTTGAGAGCTGCAAAAGAGAAACGTTATGCTGCACTCCTTTTCTGAATACAGGACGTGTTTCCGTATCAAAACCTAAAACTGGATACTTCCTCAAAGTTTTTATTGCATCACTCACATCTTTAATCTCAGTGATTAAATGAATTTTACCATCAAATGCACGAACAGGAAGTGTCTTTATATGTTCCTTACCAAGTCTTTCCGGGAAACGTTTATTTTTTATGAGGCCCGGAATTTCTGTGGTATTATCATCAATCTTATTAAATGTTTCAGAGTCTGCAGTGTCAGAATTAGTTTGCAAATCTTGTCTATGCATTGAGAAAATGTGATTTCATGGGGTTAAGTTTTTGCGTATCCATAAATTTCGGTTGATTTCTCATTCGTCATGAAAA
>CAJXDX010000261.1 GCA_913052275.1 uncultured Pseudomonadota bacterium
CTATTGTCCACGCAGTTGTTTGGCAACCTCTATTTCTGAATTTTCCACCACTTCAGTAAGTTCATCCACAGAAATCATCATGCTTTTGCGGTCCGGCATAACCGCGTAAAGATATTTAACAAATTCAGGAATCATAGACAAATATTTCTGGTTTTCCTCCAGCTTTATCTGGCGTACCAGAAAATGTTCCAGCTGCTCCTGGGACATATTGCGCATAACACTGATGAATGCTGTTGAGCATTCTTCTAGTTCTTTGCTGATGTCAGTTGGATAAAAGAATTTCAGCTGTTTTCTTGAACCTGCTATGCGCACAAAAATAAGCATTACAGCACACACCACCAATCCGTCAATCCAGCCTATGCCCCAAACTCCCATGAAGCCCAGCAAAAAATAAACGGCCCCTGTGATTGAGCCAAGCAGCTGCAGCGTCACCCTGATTTTTTCCACCGCAAGATATTTTATGTTATACCGCTTTTCCTTTACGAAAAAGGACATTCCTTCAGTAAAATGTGGTGCCGCCATCACAATTTCTTCAGCAGAAGCAAGCTGATTTTCCAGCTCCATTTCAAGCTGTTTCCTTTTTTCAACCGCGCGCTCATTGATGATTTCCTGCATCACATAACGTCGCGAAGCCCGCAGCCTTTCTGCCAATTCCTCGATATGTACATTCGGATTATCTTCATCATCTGACAAAGGAGTAGCTTTAAATTCGGCACGATTGGTAAGGTACTCTATAAGTTCATCAAACAGCTTATGCATTTCTGCAGGAAAACTGCTGTGGCCTGTTTCTTCCTCTTCGGCCTTTGACTTGGCTTCCAGATCCATTTCATGGCGAACCAGTATAGAGAAGATATCAGATGCGTTTTCCACGTTAGATGAATTAAGTTCCAACATGCGGATGAAGGTATTTCCCAGGATTGAGGTGAAGGTTGAATATTTTCTCCCTTTATACTCAATATCAGGTTTCTGAAGTGTATAGTAACCGTTCAGAATGGAATCAACCATCATACGCAGCAAGGTATCATAGTCTTCGTTGCTGTCCCTCCTGTTTGCCAGGCCATTCCAGCTCAAAGCAGCAAATTTGTCTGCCGCACCATGTGACTCCAGCCATAACTCAGTAGCATCAACAAAAGCGTCTATATTATCCGGAGTACCCGCATTTTGCCAAATGTAGGCAGAAGCTTCTTCAGCTGCAGCTTCGCTGTCCATCTGCTTCTGAAAGATCACCATTACATCTCTGGCAATCTTCTCTTCTAAATCCACAGGTGCTTGATCTTCAGACACTGTGCCTGCTTCTGCTTGAGCCATGATCAGGTAGATTTACTCTTTTATAATTAATTTTTGTCATTGTCGCGCCAGTCAAGACGCTTGTGAATTTCCTCCTGGACCAGCGTCGAAAAGGCTTCAAATGACACGGATTCACGTGTCTTGCTTCCGTAACGCTGCCAGGTAACAGACTGTCTTGCCTGTTCGTTTTCACCCACGATCAGGATATTTGGTATTTTGTCCACCGCGGCATTCCTGATTTTCTTGCTGAATGAATCGTGAGAATCATCAACCTCTGTGCGAATTAAAGAATCGTACAAGTTTTGATTCAAGCCATCGGCGTATTCATTGAATGCTGAAGCTACTGGAATAAACCGTACCTGCACCGGAGCCAGCCACGTTGGGAATGCTCCGCCGTAGTGTTCAATCAGGAAAGCCACAAATCTTTCATGTGTACCGAGGGGTGCGCGGTGAATAATTATCGGGGTATGTTCCTGGCTGTCACTGGCAGTATACTTCAATCCAAAGCGGCTGCCCATCACCAAATCCATTTGATTAGTTGACGCAGTTTCTTCGCGTCCAACCACGTTTGTAACCTGGAAGTCTATCTTTGGCCCATAAAAAGCTGCTTCACCCCGAACCGCTTCATAGGGAATACCGACTTCTTCCATGACTTCTGAAACCAGAGTTTCGGCCTTTTGCCAGAGTTCAGGCTCACCAACAAACTTGCCTTTGTCTTCCTCAGCAAGAGAAAGTCTCAGCCAGAAATTGCTCAAGCCGAACATCTTGTAATATTCAGTGTGCAGATTCATCACATTGATAAACTCTGCTTTAGCCTGCTCAGGTGTGCAGTAAATATGCGCATCATTCATGGTCATGCCCCGCACGCGCAGCAAACCCGCAAGTTCTCCAGACTGTTCATAGCGGTAGCATGT
>CAJXDX010000262.1 GCA_913052275.1 uncultured Pseudomonadota bacterium
TTAAAATATATTTAGGGCTAATATTAATTTTGAGGAGCATGTTTTAATCAATAATCTCTTTTTCAGTACTGACAAAAGAACATTTTGTTGAAAGGGGCTTATGGCAGTACTGAATTTTTCTACTCAAACATGTTCCTGTTGCTGTGTTGGAAATCATAGCACAAAAAATTTAACTCTCTTAAATCAGTTTCCCAGTCAGCATACAGATTGTCAATACATTCCAGTTAGTTTCAGCGTACGATAACTCCAGGGTTTACTTGCTCAGGAGCTTCAATTAACACCAGCTTTCCATTATCGTCAGAAAACAGGATCATGCCTTCAGATATATGTCCCATCAGTTTAACCGGCTTCAGGTTTGCTACAACAAGCACCTGGCGGTCAGTCATTTCTTCCGGAGTATAGAATTCTGCTGCTCCTGATACAATTGAACGTAAACGAGTTTCACCTAAATCAACTTCGGAACAGAGCAGTTTGTTTGATTTTTCAACTTTCCTGCAAGATTTGATACGGCCGACTTTTAATTCCATTTTCTGAAAATCATCAATAGCAATCCATTCATTCTCCTCAGGTTCAGAATTATTTGATGATTTTTCCTGCTTCTGATTTTTCACATTTTCTTCATCAGCATGAGAAACTTGCATTTTTGGGAACAATGGACTTGGTTTTGGAAGCTCCGTACCAGGCATCAATAGTCCTGGAGAAAGGCTGGAAAATGGAAGAATCTCTTCTCCAAGCCCAAGATTTTTTCTTGCTTCGCACATTTTTTTTGGCATAACAGGATCAAGTAATCCAACTATGATTCTTGTCATATCGAGTGCTGTGTAAAGCACTGTCCCCAAACGCTCACGGTCTTTTTCTTCTTTTGTCAGTGTCCAAGGCTTACATGTATCTATGTATTTATTCACCTTGCTGCTAAGCCAGGACACATGTTCCAAGGCACGATGAGGCTGGAATTTTACAATATATTCGCGGCATTTCTGTACACCTTTGGAAAACGATTCATGCAGTTCTTTCTCCTGATCTCCAGCTTTACCTGATGGAGGAACATATCCCTGGAAATTTTTGCGGCTCATGCTGATTGAACGGTTCATTAAATTTCCAAAATTGTTGGCTAAATCTCCATTATAACGCGTAACAGCCAGTTCTTCCGTGAAATTGGAATCTTCACCAAAACTCATATCACGCAGCAAAAAATAACGCAGCGCGTCCACACCAAGCTGATCTTTCATGGCTAAGGGGTCAACTACATTACCCAGTGACTTACTCATTTTGCTGCCTCCTACCACCCAGTGTCCATGAACAACCAGTTTTTTAAAGACCGGTATTCCTGCTGCTTTCAGCATGCAGGGCCAGTATATTCCATGTGTTTTAAGAATATCTTTTCCAATGGTATGGTGAACATGCGGCCAGAATTTTTTGTATTTTTCTCCGTCAGGCCAGTCAAGAGCACTGGCATAATTAAGCAGTGCATCAAACCAGACATAAGTGACAAAGTTTTTGTCAAAAGGCAGTTCAATCCCCCACTTTAACCTGCTTTTAGGCCGTGAAATGCACAAATCCTGTAGAGGATCTTTAAGCAACTGAATCAGTTCATTCCTGTAACGTCCGGGATAAACCCAGTTTTCATTTTGCTTTAACTCTTCAGCGAGCCACTCCTGGTAAGAGCTCATCCGGAAGAAATAATTTTGCTCCTTATACAATTCCGGAGGAGTTTGATGATCAGGACAATTGCCGTTTTCCAACTCTGCTTCATCCAAAAACCTTTCACAGCCTATGCAGTAAAGCCCCTCGTATTCTTTAAGATATATCTCACCCTGATCATAAATTTTTTGCAGTATTTGCTGAACACAGGCTTTGTGCTCAGAATCAGTTGTACGAATAAACTGGTCGTGCTCAATATGCAGATGAGGCCACAATTCGCGAAATTCCTGGCTGATTTTGTCAACAAATTCCTGTGGTTCAATACCGGAATTGGCTGCAGATTCAGCGATCTTTTGCCCATGCTCATCTGTACCTGTTAGAAAATAAGTATCAGCTCCAAACAGCTTCATGTAACGAGTCAAAACATCTGTTGCAATCGTGGTGTATGCATGTCCAATATGCGGATGACTGTTTACGTAATAAATTGGAGTTGTTATGTAGAAAACGTCATTCATGCGCACATGCTAA
>CAJXDX010000263.1 GCA_913052275.1 uncultured Pseudomonadota bacterium
CTGAGGCTGGAAATGAAACCAGCGTCTCTTAGAAAAGACCCGCTTGCGGTTTAGATAAAATTCAGCACCCGGACTACATGCTCTTTACCACACCCCAGCTCATGCAACGGTGTTCTGCTCCCTGTAGCTGATCGATCTTTTCACATATATCTGCGCGGACTCCCTGATATTCTCCAATATGCTTTCATCATAAGTCTTGCGAACATTGGCAGGCGATCCTACAACCATGGAAAATTCAGGAACTTCCATTCCCTCCAGCAGAACTGCGCCAGCGCCGATTATGCTTCCCCTTCCAATTTTTACTCCGTTCATTATAATCGCACCCATTCCAATCAGGCAGTCGTCTTCAATTCTGCACCCATGCACAACACAGTGGTGCCCTATGGTAACCCTGTTCCCGACAACCAAAGGGAATCCTGGATCGGCGTGGCCCATGCTTAAATCCTGTATGTTAGACTCATCGCCGATGCTGATGTTTTCCATATCTCCCCGGAGAACTGTGTTAAACCAGACTGATGATTTTTCACCAATCCGAACCCGGCCAATAAGGCTTGCGTTAGGTGCGATGAAAGACGTTTCTTTAATTTCAGGGATGGAATTGTCGAAAGTGTATAATGGCAAGGCAGTACAGAAATTAAGTTTTATGTTAATCAGTGCAAATCAATTTACAATCAGAAAAATCATCAATGCAGTCAGCTTTCTAAAGCCTGCATGCTGACTTGTCCTGACTGGATCATTGTCAACTGGCGTACCAGATTCCTGAGACTGATTATGTTATGTGCTGATGCAAAAAAATCAATATACGGCAGGGCCGCCTGCATACCACGTGTAGTAGGCTGAAATCCCGGGCTTCCTTTCAGTGGATTCAGCCATAGAACATATCTGGAATTTTTATGCAAATAGTGCATGCTGTTTTCAAGTAAATCTACTTCACCGGTGTCCCAGCCGTCACTGATTATAATTAACACAGTCTGAGAATCAACTAGCTTGATACCGTAATTTGAGACAAATTGTTCAAGTGATGCTCCAATTTTTGTCCCTCCGGACCAGTCCTTGACTGTTCCAGAAAGGTAATCAAGCGCATTGGAAAGTTCTTCATCACGCAAAGTATCCGTGATACGGTGAAGAGATGTACTGAAGACAAAGGTCTCAATACGCCTGTAAACACATTGGAAAGCATATATGAACTGGATCAGGAAACGGCTGTAAAGATCCATCGACTTGCTCACATCACATAGCAGCACAAGTTTGAGACGCTGACGCCTGCGACGGTAATGTGCCAAATCCAATATTTCTCCTCCACGACGCAAACTAAGGCGCATGGTTCTGCGAAAATCAAACTGTCCACGTTTTTTTGTTTCCATTGTACGCCGGCTGAATCTGGTGGCCAGTGCCCTGCCTATTTCGTTGATAAGGCGCATTACTTCTGAGAGCTCATCTGCCTGAAATGTGCTGAAATCGCGTTCAGACTCAGTTTCAAAAGGACTGTAACCGGCTGCTTCTTTTTCCTCTTCGGCAGAATCAACATCACTCAGCCAGTCACTGATTGAAACAAAAGATTGGTTTTTTGGTGTATGTTCAATTGTTATTACTGAGGATTCTTCCTGTTTTGCATTCGATTGGTGGTAAAGATTTTCAGCATTATCCCAGACATTCCAGAATGGATGGAAGTGTTCATCAAATATTTCCTGTTCCTTAGTACTCTTTGCCAGTGTTGTCCGGAGAGCCATTCTGAAAGAGGTCTCATTTTCAAAGTCCACCTCCTCAAGTGCCCGCAATGCATCCATCTGCTCTCCCATTCCGGGCTTGAGTCCATTCAAGCGCAGATAACGGCAGAATCCAACCAGGTTTGCACTCAATTCACCGCGCAGGGCTAAATTTTCGTAAGCTGAATTCATTTTAATAATGCTAAAAGCAAAAAAGCCGTATTTTACTTCTGATAAGTACTTAGCTATTCTGACTGCTAAAAATCATGAATGAGATGCACATAAAGACTCACATACATGTCCCTGGTTATCAAGTTGATTGCAGCTTGTTTTAAAAAAATTAAATTCTAAATTCCTTACTTATGTTATCAAAATTATTAGTTGGGTATGGAATGTGATACTATCGTCCCATCCATTTTCGATCATGGAAAAAACTCAAATCATCACATTTTCAG
>CAJXDX010000264.1 GCA_913052275.1 uncultured Pseudomonadota bacterium
ATTGTTTCCAGCCTGGATAATTTGATCAAAGGTGCAGCAGGGCAGGCAATCCAGAATATGAATATAATGTTTGGCCTGGAGGAGAGCCTGGGCTTGCAGTGATTATTCTTCGTCGATTTCATCTTCAGTGATTCGACGGTCCTTGCCTATCAAATTTTCGAAATAACACATTTCCTTCAAGCGGGAATGAATACGCTCACCTACCCGTTTGCGGATGGTATCTGTAATGAAATGTTCTGTTTCAGATTTTTCGCGACTTCGTACTTGCTCCTTTAAAGTATCCTCTTCACTTTCCGTAAAATTTGTTGTGACCATAATCATCTGGTTTCGGTTATAACGCTCCGAAATCAGCATGTCAAGAATGCCCAGCTCCCAGTCACTGTTTCGTCCTTTCCCAAGATCATCGATAATCAGGATGTCAGTCTGTAAATGAGGTTCAATAATTTCAATATCTGATTTTCCTTCTGAATAACCCTGTCTCAATTCTGAAAGCAATTCAGCGAAACTTTGAAAAATGCAGGAAATTCCCTGACTAATGGTACATTGATAGGCAAATCCGGTCATCAAATGCGTTTTACCTGTGCCTGGAGATCCCATGATAACCATACCTTTCAGGTCTTCGTCTTCAGTCTGCAAAATATTCTGATTGCTCAAACGCTGGGGCAGAAGCCTGAAAATGCTTAAAAGCAAATCGAAAACTATTTCGTTTTCATTATCCTGGTCTTCAGTACCCAGTCGGCTGTTCCAGTAGCGACGGGGGATACGTGCATTGTTATAGAGCTCTACCCGCTGTTTGACCTGTTCACAGTCCGGACACACTAAAGCGACATCTCTTTGGAAGCTGTCCTGTTCCATGATATATCCTGTCCCTTTGCATGTTTTGCATGGACTTGACACGCATTCACAAAGTCTGGCATGTGCGTAACGCTTTCGAGGACGAACGCTGATATTTACCCTTGTGTCGTTGCAGCGCATACAGTCTGGCAAAGTTTTAACCATAGATACTTGCAAAAAAATGAGATATAAAAATATAAGTTGTTTTAATGTTGAAGCAAGACCACTTAAGTGTCCAGTATTTCTGAACTCAGACTGAGGATTTTTAAATTTTGTCTACAGGATTACTTAATTCCCCCATTGGTTAAATAATCATTTTGAAAATAAAAATCCAACTCAAGTAAACAGCAAATGACTCCACTCAAGAATGATCGGTTACTCAGGGTCCTCAATCACTTGCCTGTGGATAGAGTCCCGGTCTGGATCATGCGCCAGGCAGGGCGAACTGATCCGGAATACAGCCAGCTCAGAAAGAAAGACGGCAGGCCATTGGAAAAACTGTTCTCGGATGTTGAAATTTCCATTAAGATCTCACTGCTGCCAAAAAAGCTTGGAGTGGATGCAATAATCATGTTCCAGGATATTCTGACTCCACTCACTCCTACTGGTACAGTTTTCCGCTTTGCTCCCGGACCTGTTTTAGCAGAACCTGTAAGAACAATGAATCAGGTAAAAGCAATTCGTGAACTTGATTCAGAAACACAATTAGGAACAGTAGGCCAAATCATAAAAGGGATAAATGAAAAACTTAATGGGGAGTTGCCTTTACTAGGTTTCGCCGGATCGCCAATGTCCCTTGCTTTTTTTATGATCGCAGGTTCAAGCCCTAATCAGAAACATAAGGAAATACTGGCATTTATAAATGAGAATCCAGTATTTACACAAGCCTTATTGGAGCGCTTAACGGAACTTACTGTGGACTATCTAAATTATCAAATTTCATCCGGAGCACACGCGGTTCAATTATTTGAATCATTTGCTGATGTGATTTCATTAGAGCTATATGAAAAATATGTTCAGCCTACACATGAAAAAATTTTCAGTTCCTTAAATCCAAATACTCCTTCAATACTTTTCACAAAAGAGTCACCCCACCTTGAACTGATGCTGCAAAGCGGAGCAACAGCTTTAAGTGTAGGGAATTGCATTGATTTAGAAGCTGCCAAAAAACTGGCGCCGGAGGTGATTTTCCAGGGAAACGTTGATAATAAGATTTTAGCTGACGGCTCAAAGGAAGATATTTCTAAAGCGGTAGGTAAATGTTTTGCTGAAACCAACCGAAAAAACCACATACTTAATCTGAATCACGGTCTGCTGGAA
>CAJXDX010000265.1 GCA_913052275.1 uncultured Pseudomonadota bacterium
AAGTGCTTCTGTTTGAACGAAAATTAAAGTTTGTCAGACCAAGATTCTGGAGGATTTGAGGATTTATCCGTAATCGATGTATCTTTCATATCGCTTTTCAACCTCAGGGTTTTTACCACTGCTTATTTTCTCCAATTCCCGTGCATTTCGTTTCTTTAAATAAATTATAATTTCCTCAAAATTCTTATCTTCTGGATATGTATCTAATAATGGCTGCAACATTTTGAAATATTCAGTAACCTTTTTCCTGAACTCTTCTCTTGTAGGCTTTTTAATTCCATTCATACGAAACCAGGTAGTAGCCCAGCTACAACCTACTACATGAGGTAATAGATCAAGAGCAGATTGTATTTCGAAGCGTTGGTCGTCTATCATGAATTATCTTGGATCAGTCTTGCGCATGATTTTGCAAAATACGTTACAATCATATCAGCACCGGCTCGTTTGATAGAATGTAATATCTCATTTGTAATCTCATCTTCCTTTATCCATCCTTGGCTAGCTGCAGCCTTTACCATTGCATATTCACCTGAAACACTGTATGCTGAAACTGGAACATTGAACCTTCGCTTAGTTTCTGCAATTAGATCAAGATAAGATAATGCGGGTTTTATCATAACAATATCCACACCCTCTTCAATATCTGTTGCAACTTCTCTCATTGCTTCCTGCGGATTTGTAAACGGAACCTGGTAAGTCTTTCTATCACCAAATTGTGGGGTACATTCCGCTGCATCCCTAAATGGAGAATAAAATGATGAACTATGTTTCGCTGAATGGGACATTATGCTTACGTCTTTAAAATCTGCTTCATCCAATCCCTTTCTTATAGCTGAAACTTGACCGTCCATCATTGCAGACGGTGAAACTACATGAACGCCAGCTTTTGCTTGACTTACAGCAATTTTAGTCAAGGTTTCTATACTCAAATCATTGTCTATTTTATTATCTTTAACAATTCCACAGTGACCTGAAGTGGTATACTGACACAGACAAACATCAGCCATGATCACAATTTTGTCGCCAAAATTACTTTTTACTTCTGAAATCGCCTTCTGTACAATACCTTCCTCAAGAAATGCAGATGTTCCTGTTTCATCCTTCTGTGAGGGAATACCAAACAACATTACTGCAGGAATTTTCAAATCTGAAATATTTTGTATTTCGTTTGATATTTCTGATAGCGGTAATCTCTCAATGGCCGGCATTGAATCAACTGGAGTTCTTTCTGTCAAACCTTCTTGTACAAAGACTGGACAAACCAAATCGTTTGTCGTTAATCTAACCTCTTGAACAAGATTTCTTATGTTTTCGTTTATCCTTAACCGTCTTAGCCTTTTATTTCGAAATACGGTCATGGTAAAAATTATCCAACAAGCAATATAATCTTAGATAGGAAATGTGCTAATTCTTTTTCTGATAATTAAATAATTTTTGTGCTATTTCAAGCAGTTCAGGGTTTCCTTGTTCTGAAGCTTTTCTTAAATTATTCATAGGTGCAGAAACAATGCTTTCGACAACAGCTTTTGTTAAATCGTCAATAATTTTGATTCTTTTTTCATCAGTTTCTCCTAACATTTGGAGCGCCTTCTGCAGTTCCTTTATTCTCATAAAATCTGCATTGGTAAACACATCCTTAACCAGTGGTTCCGCATCAAGCCGTTTCATTGTAGCCTCAATAATTGGAACTTCTTCACTAATTATATTTTCCACTGCAGAAATTTTTCCCTTCCTCTTTTTCATATTCTTGTCGACCATCTCAGCAATTTGATCAATATTCATTAATTTAATTCCAGGAATGACAGCCACTTTTTCATCCACCGTTCGGGGGTTTGACAAATCCAGTATCATAGTTCCAGTTTTTTTATTTTTCATGGCTTGTTTCATTTTGTCAAAGGTAACCAAGAAATATGGAGCCGTGGTGGCAACAAAGATTACGTCATAATTATTAAATCCTGATAGTATGTCTTCGAACTTTATTGGTTTTCCACCCAACGTTTGAGAAAAGCCAATGGATCGTTCAAGAGTCCTGCTAGTAACATTAAACGTATAACCTCTTTTCTTTAGAGATTTGGCAACCATTGTTGCAGCTTCTCCCGTGCCAATAAGCAAGACATGTTTTGATTT
>CAJXDX010000266.1 GCA_913052275.1 uncultured Pseudomonadota bacterium
AGTTCATTAAGCTGCTCGACTGTGGCACCATTTTCTGCAATTACAAATCCGTTTTCCCAGAATTGATCAACTTGTGCTTTACTCAACATATTGTGTTCCTAAATCTAAATTTTTTTGAATGTTCCTTTTTATAGGAGAACCGTCAATACTTAAAAGAACATTATACAATTCAGGACGGCGATCTCTGAAGATTCCCCATCCGCTACGCAATTTTTGAATCTGATCAAGATCAAATTCTGCCAATAAAATCTTTTCCTCGTCACGTCCAGCCTGTTCAAGCAGCTCACCTTTCGGCCCTGAAATAAAGGAAGAACCATAAAATGTCACATCATAAGTTTTTTCAGATTTTCCGGAAATACCTTTTTCAAAACCAAACCGATTGGAAGCCATGACAGGCATGATATTGGCTGCCGCGTGGCCCTGCATTGTTATTGTCCAGTGCGGGCAAGAATCATAATCCGTATCAGTTGGCTCAGATCCGATTGCAGTAGGATAACAAAGTATCTCAGCACCTTGCAGCGCCATTGCCCTGGCCGCTTCCGGAAACCACTGATCCCAGCAAATTCCAGCACCAACTTTTCCAAATCGAGTATCCCAAACTTTAAATCCGCTGTTCCCTGGAGAAAAATAAAACTTTTCCTGGTAGCCTGGACCATCAGGAATATGTGATTTGCGGTAAACTCCCAACTTCCGGCCATCAGCGTCAATAATAGCCAGCGAGTTGAAAAATGTATTCCCGGAACGCTCAAAAAAACTTACCGGAAGCACAACATTCAATTCTTCCGCTACACTGCTCATTCTTTCGAGAACCGGGTGTTTTTCAAAAGGGCGTGCCCATTCGAAAAATTCTGGATTTTGTTGCTTACAAAAATACCTTGTTTCAAACAATTCCGGAAGCAAAATAATGTTTGCTCCCTGCACTGCTGCTTCCCGGACAAGATTTTCTGCCTTATCAACATTTTCTGCATGATCCTCAGAACACGCCATCTGGGTTACTGCAACTTTTACAAGTCTCATCTTGTACTTTCTCTTAAATTATTTTCACAACAATGGATCGCATTTAAGTGAAAAGACATCATTAAAGAAGCTTTCATGGTTCCGAGCAGGACCTACCCCTCAAAACCCTGCAGAACATTGACTACATTGACACCCAGTTCCTTGATGTCATAGCCACCTTCCATCACAAAAAGTGTCGGGAGTTCCAATTCTGCAATTAACTTTCCGATACTAAGGAAATCTCCTGATTTCAATTTAAAAAAGCTGATTGGATCCTTCTCAAAAGTATCCACTCCTAAGGAAACAACAATTATTTCTGTGTCAAATCTTTCTATTTTTTCCAAACTCTCTTTTAAGAAGTCACACCATTTGCTGAACTGAGTCCCGGGAGACATCGGCCAATTGAATGTGGCGCCTTCACCTGCATTATGACCAGTTTCATCCTGATATCCAGAAAAATGAGGGAAAGCATCTCTAGGGTGCCCGTGCAGTGAAATGTAGAGTACATCTTCCCTTTCATAGAAAATATCCTGTGTTCCGTTTCCATGGTGAAAATCAATGTCAAGAATACACACTTTCTCAATCCCGTTGTCTCTGAACCACTGTGCTGTAATTGCGGCATTGTTCAAAAAACAGTATCCTCCAAACATATCAAAAGCAGCATGGTGACCGGGAGGACGGCAGAGTGAAAAAACTCCTTTTTGGTCTCTGTTCAATAACAGTTCCGCTCCGGTCAATGCAACGTCCTTGCTTACATCCGCAGCTTCCCATGTACCTTTACTTATTGAGGTTTCAGAGGACATTGAATAGTAACCAACTTTGCCTTCTATAAATTCAGGAATGCGAAGGGACATGCGGCGAGCCGGCCAGCAAGTAGGTATTGCTTCACCTTCAAATCCTGTCTGCGACCATTCATCCCATGCGTTTTGCAGGAATTCAACAAATCCAGCATCATGTAATGCCAGGACAGGGTCCATACCGAAATTTCGTGGTTCGATGACTTCACCCAGTTTTTCACTTTTTACTCTTTCCAGAACAATATCAGCCCGAGAAGGACTTTCAAATGGGGCCACCAGCTGACCACCGTATAATTCTGTTTTGGCGTTTCTCAGTCGATG
>CAJXDX010000267.1 GCA_913052275.1 uncultured Pseudomonadota bacterium
GCGTAGCGATATGCTATGCACTTGCCAAGAATTTTCCTGAAAGGTTTTTGTGAAATCCAGATAAGTCCAGAACCAAAAAAATTACGAGGCTTCTCCAAAATCTTTCCCAACGGAGCAAGAAAAAAGCTAATTACCCTGTTCAGATGAGAAAGATGTCCAGGCAGAATCAGCATGGCCTCAATCAAGGAAAATAATAAAACGACAATCAGGACATTAGGAATATTTGCAAAAATATTCCCTGTCACACCAGGAATAAAATAGATTGGAATGAAAGCCGCGATGGTAGTAAGAATAGTAATCAAAACAGGAGGTCCAATTTCAATTGCTCCATCAACTGATGCATTCAGTGGTGTCTTACCCATCTCCTGATGCGCGAAAATATTTTCTCCAACCACAATCGCGTCATCAACCACAATCCCCAGTACCAGAATAAATGCAAACAGGGATATCATATTGATAGTTGTGTCAAGTGAAGGCATGGCTATCAAGGCACCAGCAAAACTTATAGGTATTCCCATCATTATCCAAAAAGATAAATCAATGCGTAAAAAGAGTGCCAGGGTCAAAAATACCAACCCCAGTCCAAGCCAAAGATTCTTCATTAGCAAATTAATTCGATCTCGCAGAACCAACGAGCGGTCATTCACAATCTGCATTTCGATGCTGGAAGGCAGCTGTGATTTGAGTTCTTGCATTTTTGAACGCACTGCATTGGAGACATCTGTTGGTGTTTGTTTGCCGACACGGTAGACTTTTATGTTTTCCGCCGGTTTGCCATTGAACATTGAGCGAATATCTGATTCCTCAAACCCATCACTGATACGGGCAATGTCACCCAGCCTCAAGATACCCTGATCACTTGTCAAAAGCGGAATATTGGCATAATCGGCGGCAGTGTATCTTTGTTCTTTGGTGCGAATCAAGATGTCACCTCCTGAGGTTTGTATTTTTCCTCCCGGCAGATCCAGTGTTGCCTGGCTTATGATTCTGGAAACCTGATTCAGTGTGAGTGCATGTTGCTGCAGAGTCTTACTTGATATCTCCAGGGTCATTTCAAAACCTCTTGGCTGTTCCACATCAACTTGAGTAATATCCGGATGAGTCAGCAAGGAATCACGAACCATCTGTGCCTGCTCGATCAAAGAACGAGCCGGGGCTTCACCGTAAAGAGTAAGATTCAGAACTTCTCGGCGAATTCTGGGCTGCTGAATTTGCGGTGTCTCAGCTTCATCAGGCAGAGTTGTCAAACGTTCAACCGCAGATTTTACATCATCAAATACACTTTCTTTATCTGCATCATTTTGCAGTTCTATGCGAATGTACCCCATGTTTTCTGAGGCAGTTGCATTAATTTTTTTAATTCCAGTTATGCCGCTTACAGAGTCCTCAATGGGCAGTATAATTGATTCTTCAACTTCATCCGGCGTGGCGCCTGGATAAGGCACTGCCACAATGATTAAATCCAAATCCATTTCCGGAAAAACTTCCTGCTTAATATTTTTTACACCCAATGCTCCTGCAAACAGGATTATTATCATCAACAGGTTAGCTGCAACTTTATGTTCTGCCATCCAGCGAATCATTGGCTCTCCCTGCTTAGATTGGATTCTGGAGAATTTTGTTTTTCAGCTCTCCTTTTTCCCATGTCTTCCAAGCGCTTACCTCCTCTGAACTTCTCTCCGGACTTCCTTTTGCCATCCATTCTTTTTCTTCCGGCCAGCTGAACCTTCATTCCGTTAGCCGCCCCTTTAACAGGTGAGATGATGATTTTTTCTCCGATACGAACACCTCCTGAAAGATATACATCGTCAAAATCAACATGTGCTATTTTCACAGTCCTGACCTGAATCTCTCCTTCAGACACAATCCACACAGTATCACGATCACGGAGGGCTTTTGCAGGAATATGCACAACGTTTTCAAGCTGTCTTCCGGGAATGACTACATCCACAAAGGCACCCAGAAATAGTGGAATATTCATGACTTGTCTGCTAACTGGAATTTCCAGTTTATCAATGTTGTTTCCTGTCAACTGAATTGTTTCAGATTTTTGCGGATTTTGTGACTGGGGATTATTTTTCATC
>CAJXDX010000268.1 GCA_913052275.1 uncultured Pseudomonadota bacterium
GTTTCTGTAATAATAAATTGGGATAAGAAACTGCTGCAGGAGGTTCAATTGAAAAACATTCCGCTTGATACTGATCTATCCAAAACCCCAGCAGTAGTAGATGATGAATTGGATGAAGAAGCTGGCATTTCTGAAAGTGCAAAAAGAGACCATGAATTGAAAGAAGCTCTGAAATCAGTTCAGATAAGTGTTCTGCTGGATAATACATTGCCTGAAACTCAGGAGCAGTTTTTATTGAAGCTGATTCCGGCACAGGAATTTTTCAATGCCGAAAGGGGTGATACTGTAACAGTGGAACGTACATCTTTTCCCAAACCATTTTCTGACAGTATTGCTCCATATGAAGAACAGATTGTGAGGAGGAAACTGACTGAGTTGTTGATGAAATATGTCGCAAAAACAGATTTTGTTGTAAATGTAAAATTTTCTTTGATTGAAAGCAATGCGAAGAAAGAGGAGTCTCCACCTTCTGCAAGTAATATCAAAATGGAGATAAATTTGCTGCTTGACGATACAGTTCTGCCTGAAATTGATGATTTCCTGAAGGAAGCTGTTCCACTTGCAGTAAACTTTGATGAAAGTCGTGGAGATACTCTTGCAATTATTCGGAAGACATTCCCTGAGCGTTCTGCAGACTCTATTTCACCTGAACAACGAACAGCTCTTAAAGATTATCGAGTCAAAATACTTGAAGCATTTCAGACCGGAGACTATGTCTCAGGCCTGGAATGGGCGGCAAAAGGATTAAGAGTTGCAGTTAAACGCAGTGATAAAATATTTATTCTGAAAATGAAGGGTTCATTGCATTTTCTACTTGAGGAAAAAGAAGAGGCTTTGGAAACCTGGGAGCACGTTCAACGTTTGGATCCAGATGATGAAGAAGTACGTCAAATGCTGAACAACCTGGAGTAGAAAATGAAAAAAGCCACAAACTGCAGTGAATATTTAATCCTGAAAGTATTTGGCATAGCTATTTTTCTGACCTTTTGTTTTTTGACCGGTTTGCATGCGCAAGATACCGGTGGAGGTAACATCCGCCAGGATTTGAATACTGAATCAGAAGATGAGATTTCAGCGCAAGATCCTTCTACGGAAA
Organism: uncultured Pseudomonadota bacterium; assembly: GCA_913052275.1. Lineage (GTDB taxonomy): Bacteria > SAR324 > SAR324 > SAR324 > NAC60-12 > Arctic96AD-7. The sequence continues at coordinate 1,097 of CAJXDX010000268.1, forward strand.
AGGCTCAAGAAGCAGCAGAGAAAAAACAAACGCTTGAAGAACTGCTTGCTGTACCTTTTAATCAAATCAAGGAAGAGCAGGCGCTGGAACTTGGTATTTTGGATGATGAAATATCAGACAATGTTAGCAAAAAGGACGATGGGGAGGTAAAACTGCCTCCACCTCCGCAGCAGAGAAAAGTTGAAAGAGATATTGAAAAAAAGATAGATAAAATTTTACGCGAGAAATTGCCTAAGGAATACGTAGGAGTTTCGGTCAGTATTCGTTATATTCTGGAAACTGTTCCTGTCACCAAGCAGGACAAGAAGATTTCAAAAATAAAGTTACCTGGATTTGAAAATAATGTCTGGGTTCCAACTCAGACAGAAAAAGTAATAGGCATTGTTAACCAGGTTCGTCCTTACACCACAATATTTGCTGTCGTTAATACACCTGTTTCATTGTTTAACGTAGAAGTTCTAAGGCAGACTCTTGACGAACGTGTAAAGTTCCTGAATTTAACGGGCAGGGATGTTCTGAAGTTTGTGCATGTACCATTTACAACACCTGCTAAATCTTTTGTAAAAACACTTGATAATGCTGCAGAAGAGCTTACTGAAGCAATTCAAGAGGATGCTGAAATTGAAAAAGTTTATGAAGAAGATGAAGGAGTTGTTTTAGGTGAAAATGAAGTAAAAGTGGAATTAGCAAAAGCCGAAGAAATGCCAGAAGCTGTTTTGGAGGCTGCTCCAGAACCAAGAAAGATAGACTTAAAATCCAGGGTTGAAACCACAAGATATTTATTGCAGGCACGTAAAGCGTACATGAATGAAGATTATGATTCGGCCATAACCGCCCTTCGCAGAGCCATAGAGCTAAATCCACTCTCCTCACAGGCTTTTGCAATGCTGGGCTCAATATATTATCGTTTGGGATGGAATAGAATGGCCATGGAGAACTGGCAATATGCACTGGAACTTGATCCAACAAATGA
>CAJXDX010000269.1 GCA_913052275.1 uncultured Pseudomonadota bacterium
TTGAATATTTTGAACTGTTTCTTAAATTCTGTGGCGTTATAATGAAAATGTAAAGTAAATAATTGGCAAAATTTTACCATTTAATTGCTTACTTCAATAACTTCAATTTTTACTGAATTGCAATAAAAAATTTATGTACTGCTATATTAATATTCTGCTTGTGGCAGATGATATTAATTTACAAAAAAAATCATAAGAAACTATGTATTCTATTGATCAATATAGCTCCAACGGTTTCGCATCTCCGATCAGGGCTATAACGGAATCCCGATCAGCTGAACTAGCTGACAGAGTACAAAAATTGAGGAAAACTGATCCACATCTTGCTGAAAGAGCATTAGGGACCAATTGCCATCTGCTGTTTCCATGGCTCCATGAGCTGGCTCACACATCTGAAATACTCGATGAAGTTGAACAAGTAATTGGTCCAGACATCATGCTGTGGTCCTCCAGTTTCTTCATCAAGGACCCCGGAAGTAAATCCTACGTTTCCTGGCACCAGGACAGTACATACTGGGGGCTTAAGCCACTGGAAATTGTCACTGCCTGGCTGGCATTCACCCCAAGTAACCCCTCAAACGGATGTATGCGGGTAATCCCCGGAAGCCACCGCAGGGGACAGTCAGCACATAAAGATGCTTTTGCTGATGATAATTTGCTTAGCAGAGGACAGGAAATTGAAGTGGATATCAGTGGTGAAGAGGTGGTCGACCTGGTTCTGGAACCAGGAGAAATGAGCCTTCATCATGTGAGAATCTTTCACGGGTCGAACAGGAACGATTCAAATGCAGTCAGAATCGGTTTTGCCATACGGTATATCCCTGCCTATACCCGCCAGGAAGGAGGACGTACCTTTGCTGAACTGGTAAGAGGTGAAGACCGTTTCAGGAACTTCGACACGCCGACACCACCCGCTGTTGAAATGGGAGAAGAAGAATGGGCTATTCAGCAGGAATCCCTAAAACGACTAAACAGCATTCTACTTGATGGTGCAGTGCAGCAAAGCAAAGTAATCGGACATCAGCCTTATGTATAACTGATTATGAATAAAAATTCTCAATCCCTATAAAATGCTGAAATATTATACAAACACTGAATGAGGTAAAAAATGCAGCTGAAAAACAGTTGGCCGCTGCCATCATTTCCAAAACCCATAGTTATTATTGGGGCTGGAGGTATCGTAAATGACGCACATATGCCCGCCTATCGTAAGGCCAACTTTGATGTACTTGGTCTCTATGACATTGATCGAAAAAAAGTCCTTCATACTGCTAAGAAGTGGGGTCTTAAATCATATACATCTCTGGATGGATTGATATCCGATGCTGAAAAAAACCAAGCTGTCTTTGACTTGGCTACACCACCATCAGCAATACAGGGAATTCTGAAAAAAATCCCTGTTGGAAGCACTGTCCTGATACAGAAACCGATGGGAGAAGATTTCAAGGACGCAAAGAGTATTCGTTCTATCTGTCGACGCAGAAAACTTACAGCTGCAGTAAATTTTCAACTCCGCTTCAGTCCAATGATGATGATCGTTCAAGATTGTATTGGACAGAATGTTATTGGAGATATTACCGACTTTGAAGTTCACCTCAATTTGTTGACTCCATGGGAGCTTTTTCCTTTTCTTAAGAAAATGTCCCGCGTTGAAATTGCTGTTCACTCCATTCACTACCTTGATCTTATCCGCTCATTCCTCGGCAATCCAAGTGGAGTATGGGCCCAAACCTTAGGACACCCCTCCTCTAAAGAGTTTGCGCAGACCAGAACTACTGCTATTCTCAACTACGGTCCTGATATTCGTTGCAGTCTTTCTATTAACCACAATTATCGCAAAGGTCCAAATTTCCAGGCAGCCCAGATACGTATAGACGGGATTGAGGGCGCTGCGTTGATTAAGCTGGGACTTTTGCTTGACTACCCCAAAGGAGAACCGGATGAAGTTTGGATATATCCCAATGCGGGATCTGAATGGGAAAAAATAGACTTTGAAGGAGGCTGGTTTCCTGACGCCTTTATCGGCACAATGAGCAATCTTCAACGATT
>CAJXDX010000270.1 GCA_913052275.1 uncultured Pseudomonadota bacterium
GCTCCTGAAAGTGTGGCTGCAGTTGTATCAATTGATTTGAAATCAGATGAACCCGCAATCCATGCATTGGCTGAAAAATTGACAGACAAGCCTGGAGAATCCAGCCCTGTAAGATTCTTTGATGCTGCAGCATTGGAAGAACAAACACCAAAACTGCAGAATCCTTCAAAAACAGTTTTTAAGGAAGTCGGTTGTCATGGTGTGGCTGAAGGTGCTGCTTTGGCTGCAGCAGGCAAGTCCGGAAAATTGGTAATACCCAAAACAAAATCCAAACGTGCCACGTGCGCCGTTGCAGAGTCTGCCGAATTGATTGATCCTCAAAAAACAGGAAAGTCTCAAGGAACTTTATTTATAGTTGGTACAGGTCCTGGTTCACCAAAATGGAGACTTCCAGAAGCTGAAGAAATGCTTAGAAATTCAAATGACTGGGTGGGGTATGGTTTGTATTTGGATTTGATTGCTGATTTGTATAAAAACCAATTCGGCAAAGAACAGCGCAGACTGCACAGATTTGAGCTGGGACAGGAAGAAAAAAGGGTGCGTCATGCATTGAATTTGGCTGCTCAGGGAAAAACAGTGGCTTTGATATCATCCGGAGATCCCGGAATTTATGCCATGGCTACTTTGGTTTTTGAAATGCTGGAACGCACTGATGCTGAACCTGATCAGCATTCCGAGTGGAGGAGAATAAGGGTTGTGTCAACACCAGGAATTACTGCGATGCAGGCTGCGGGAGCACTTGCCGGAGCACCTTTGGGACATGACTTCTGTAGCATTTCACTCTCAGATTTGCTTACACCATGGGATACAATAAAGCGCAGAATTATTGCTGCTGCGAAAAGTGATTTTGTAATAGCTTTTTATAATCCAGTTTCAAGCAAACGTATTAATCAGTTGTATGAAGCTCAAAAAATTCTTTTGAAACACCGCAGTCCAGATACTCCTGTGATTATGGCACATAACCTTGGACGCAATGGTGAGCGGGTAAATTTTGTCACCCTTTTCAACATGGACCCTTCTGAAGCAGATATGCTTACAGTTATAATTGTAGGGTCGAGCCAATCAAAAAAAATTCAGCTCCCAAACGGAGTGGTCAGGGTGTACACACCACGCGGATATCACAAAAAACAGGAAACTGAAAAAACCTTACCAGTTTGCTGAAAAACATCATCATAAATAACACTTCCTTAAAGTTCAGCATCTTGATATCCGAATTTATTCAAATGGTCATAATTTATTTATTTGAGAGCGAATGAATGAAGTAGAACTCCTTGTTGACTCTGGAACATTGCTTGGTGAGTGCCCGGTCTGGGATGTGAAAGAAAATGTTCTTTACTGGATTGATATAGACGGGCATAAAATAAATTGTTACGATCCTTCATCTTGTAATAATGAAACTAGGAAGTTGCCTTTCAAAGCAGGATCTCTTGCAATTCGAAAGCAAGGCGGTCTGTTACTGGCGATGTCCAATGGATTTTACAATTATGATTTTAAAAACGAAATTTTGGAATCCAGAGAGTGTGATCCTGAGCCAGACAGGAAAGACAATAGGCTCAATGACGGCCGCTGTGACCCAGAAGGACGTTTCTGGGTGGGAAGCATGAACGACTTGAGACGGATACAGGGACAATATGAAGGGAATCTATACTGCTATCATCCTGATGGCGAATGTGTTTCCCAAAATTTGCCTGTGGGTGTAGCTAATGGCCTGGCATTTAGCCCGGATGAGCGTTATATGTTTTTTGCTGATACAATGCGCGAGACAGTGTGGCGGTTTGATTATGACAAGGACCAGGGAAAAATCCGGAATCAGCAGGTATTCCTGAATCTCAAAAACTTGTCCGGCAAACCGGATGGTGCATGTGTGGATGCAGATGGATGTTATTGGCTGGCTCATATCTACGGCTGGAAAGTGGCACGTTACACTCCTGAAGGTAAACTTGACAGGGAAATTCAGCTCCCATTCCCCAAGCCAAGTATGTGCGCCTTTGGAGGTTCAAAACTGGATACACTTTTCATCACGTCGATTTCCACCAAGC
>CAJXDX010000271.1 GCA_913052275.1 uncultured Pseudomonadota bacterium
TTGACATGAAAGCAGGAATAGAATTACTGAACAGGGATGAAAAAATGAGTACCCTGATCAGCAAATACGGGATTCCTGATCTTAAGCCTGGAAATGATTATTTTCTCTCATTACTGCGTTCAATCGTATTTCAGCAGGTAAGCGGGAAAGCAGCAAACACTATCTTTAAAAGATTTATTAAACTTATACCGAAAAACTCCAAGATTACTCCAAAAGAAGTTTTGAAACTGGACAAAAATGATATCAGGAACACTGGAATACCATTGCAGAGGACTAATTATATTATCAACCTTGCTGAATATTTTGAGAAAAACTCTTTACAGAAAAAAGATTTTGATGTAATGACTGATCGGGAAGTCAGAGATGAACTGCTTCAGATTAAAGGCATCGGTCCATGGACCGTAGATATGTTTTTAATTTTCACTCTAAACAGAATGGACGTGCTTCCTCATACAGATTTGGGCATTCAAAAAGCTTTTAAAATAATGTTCAATCTGGACGATCTTCCGTCAAAAAACGAAATGGAAACATATTCAAAAATCTGGAAGCCATACAGAACATTGGCTTGCTGGTATTTATGGAGATTGGATGAAAACGCGTTTGCATGGTAAATTTCAACTTACACAAAAAACAACAGCATTTACTGATGAATCAGGAAATGAGGTAGCATGAGTGACTTCAAAGTGAATCTCAAAGATAACAATGGAAAGGAGTGTTCAGTAGAGGATATAAGAATCTTTCAGAAACATCTCAAACTCTTCCACAGCAGGGGAGTTACCGTCCATGATGAAAATGGACACTATTTCACTGTTGACGATGAATTCAGGAATAAAATTGATCAACTGGTGATTAAGCTGTCCGGATAAAGACTTTCACTGCAGGTTAAATAATGACACTTTCGCGATCCAGAGGAAGGGAAAAGAAACTAAGACGGGATGGAACAGAGAAAAAAAGAGAACAGAAGAAGGACTGGACTAAGAAGAAAATAAAGGAGATTACTGAAGCAGTTCAGAAAATGACAGATGATGAATTTGATGGTCTGGAAGAATCCCTGAGGTTGGCACTGAAAAGCCTGAGGAAATAAATGCCTGAATCCTTACCAGGCAAAGTCTTGAAAAGGATAAAGAAAAAATCCTTTTCAGTTCAGCAGACTTGGCGACTCCAGATAATCCACCATCTCGTCAAGCGCTTTAGCGAATACGTGAGTCGCATAGTCAACTTTAGTCTCGTTATCAATTAATTGACTTTCCAGCGACTTAATCAATTCCATGATTGTTCCGTACACCTGATTTTCAAATTGATTGTTGAGATCAACTCCTACCGCATTGCTAAATTTTTCTGATAATTTTTCTGTTTGTGTCATTTGTTCCCTTGTCACCAAATTCATGTTAAAAGAAGTGAAATTCTGAATCACGGTTTAATCTGAAGAATAATTATTTTTCAGTGGTATATAATAACCGCAGCTAAAGGTGTTAAATTTGCTTGATGAAAGTGGCATGTACCATAAACTTTTCAAGCTGCACTATACATCGGCATGTATCAGGAAAACTTGAGTACGTATAAAATGGCAATCTTATATTCATGACACTTAGGAAAACTCATTTTAAACAGCTAAAAAGGGAAAAGATTAACTTCTTTTGCTGCTTATACATATGCGTCGGTTTAATGCTTTTTATGTTCTCAGGAACAGATTCTGCTGAAGCACAGGAATATGCCACAGACCGACTGTTCATGAAACAGTATAAAAAGACAAAGTGCAGGAATGAGGCTGAAAAAATAATCAGAAAAATAAAAAAACGTCCAGAAATGACCCTTGAACAGGAAGCGCTCCTCATTCAGAACATCTGGGTCAAATTGCGTACAAATCTCCCCCTCAGTCCCGGAGAAAGGAAGCATCTTAAAAAACTCAAAGAAAAAGGCATTGTCTCAAAAAAAATGAACGCCAAAGAAATTTGGAAACATAAAGCTACTCAATTCAAGGATATTAGAATGAAATGCAAGCAGATTCGTTAAC
>CAJXDX010000272.1 GCA_913052275.1 uncultured Pseudomonadota bacterium
TTATTGTTGTTCTGATCACCCTGTTTGTCTTTTTTTCCCGCACAAGCACATATGAATCCACAGGTTTTTCTGTCCCTTCACAAAGAGTCAATTCCGGCAAATCTGCAGCAACTACTCAAAAATGGGATGGAATAGGTAAGATTGCTGATATGATTTGGGAATAAAAAAACAGCACTTTGAACAAAAACTGTAGATCCGTTCCTCCTTTTCGCAGCCAGCTTGACTTCTTAGACGGTTAGATTTTAATAATCAGTCAGTTGCTAATCCTAATACCCCTTCAATTCTGCTGTCGACTTGTCTCTTATTTTTCTTGCATGGTCCGGGTTTTTTCTGTTACGGTTTCAACTCAGACTGAATCATCACCTTTATAATTATTAAACATGCCCGATTCTTTGATCATTAATCATGACAATTATCCTGATAAGTACATACTAGATATACTCAGAAGTGTCCGCAACATTGCGATGGTCGGCGCAAGCATCAACTGGAAACGTCCCAGCAATTTTGTAATGAAGTATTTAATTCAGAAAGGTTATCGTGTTATTCCGGTCAATAAAAATGCAGCTGGAGAACAAATTTATGACCAATCCGTTTATCCGGATTTGTCCGCAGTTAAGGAAACCGTGGACATGGTTGACATGTTCCGTCCTACTAAAGAAGCACCCCAGCTGGTAGAAGATGCAATAAAGATTGGAGCTAAAGTTTTCTGGATGCAATTCGAGTTACGCAACGATAAAGCCGCAAAAATAGCTGAAGATGCAGGAATGAAAGTTGTGATGAATCGCTGTCCTAAAATAGAATATGCGAGACTATTTGGTGAGCTTGGATGGAACGGGTTCAACACCGGTGTGATAAGTGTAAAAAGACGGAGAATCTGATGAGAAAGCTTCATCCAAACTATGGTTTCAATACACTTGCTGTGCATGCAGGGACAGCCCCTGATCCTGCTACTGGTGCCCGCTCATTTCCTATTTATCAGACTACTTCCTATGTATTTGATGATGCAGACCATGCTGCTTCACTGTTTAATCTTCAGGCTCCTGGATTCATTTATTCCCGTCTTACAAACCCAACTGTTGCGGCATTGGAAGAAAAACTGGCAACCCTCGAAGGAGGCCGGGGAGGGACTGCTACATCTTCAGGTCATGCTGCAGAAACACTGGCCCTCTTCCCCTTAATGGCACCCGGTATGGAAGTTATTGTTGCAGACAAACTCTACGGAGGTACGATCAACCTGATGGGGAAGAGTTTCCAGAAATTCGGCTGGACAGCAGTATTTGCAGACACTGATGATCCGGAATCTTTTCGCAGGGCAGTTAGTGATAAAACGAGGGCAATTTTCATTGAAAACCTGGCAAATCCAGGAGGAATAGTTGCAGATCTTGAGGCTATAGTTAAAATTGCAAATGAGGCAGGAGTTCCCCTGGTTGTGGATAATACTCTGGCAACTCCCTTCTTGTCGCAGCCGCTTGAATGGGGTGCAGATTTGGTAGTTCACTCAACAACTAAATATCTTTCTGGGCAGGGAAACGCGTTAGGTGGAGTCGTAATAGACTCAGGTAAATTCCCATGGCTGGGAAACTCAAAATATCCGAGTTTGAGTGCTCCTTCTGCAGAATATAACGGACTTATCTTTGCTGAAACATTCGGTGATCTTGCATACACAATGTACAGCCACGCTGTCAGTTTGCGCGATTTGGGTTGTACTCAATCACCCATGAATGCCTGGATAACACTCAACGGAATAGAAACCCTCCCCCTGCGGATGGAAAGGCATTGTTCAAACGGACTGGCAGTAGCAGAATTTCTTGAAAAACATCAAAACGTGGAGTGGGTTTCTCATGCCGGACTTAAATCCAGTCCATACTACAAACTGGGCAAAAAATATTTTCCGAACGGAACAGGTTCTCTGTTTGCTTTTGGAGTGAAAGGGGGTTATGAAAGCGGATTAAAACTGCTGGAGTCAGTTGAATTGTTCAGTCATGTTGCCAATCTTGGTGATACTCGCTCTCT
>CAJXDX010000273.1 GCA_913052275.1 uncultured Pseudomonadota bacterium
GTAGCAACAATTAACAGTCTTTTCAATGCTGGGGCAACGTCTTTTTCTTCTTTCACACGTGCTGAGAACATGGTAATCAGACTGATTGGAATTCCAACTGCGGAAATAAGAATGGGAAACAAAAGAGCTTCTAAATTTGTTGCAAATGCCACCGCGCCAATCACAAGGGCAGCACAAGTACTTTCTGCACAGGATCCGAACAAATCAGCTCCCATTCCTGCGACATCACCCACATTGTCTCCAACATTATCTGCAATTACTGCCGGATTACGTGGATCGTCCTCAGGGATTCCCTGTTCTACTTTACCTACAAGGTCAGCCCCTACGTCTGCTGCCTTAGTGAAAATTCCACCGCTTACCCGTGCGAACAGGGCAATGGAAGAACCTCCAAGTCCAAACCCCGCCATGACTTCCATTAAGATATGCTTGTCTATTCCAGGCAGTAATGCATCGAGAACTAGATAAATTACTGCAAGACCTAATACAGCAAGTCCCACAAGGCCAAAACCCATGACAGCACCCGAATTGAGAGCGACATTGAATGCATCCGCAATTGAATTTTTTGCGGCAGTGGTAGTTCTGGCATTGCCAATGGTTGCAATTCGCATCCCGATGAATCCTGAAGCAATAGAAATCACACAGCCCAGCAAAAATGAAATTGCCGTGTAAATACCTTCGCTCACATCCGGAGTATGAGGATCATCAATCAGCAATGCTATCAGGATCGCGAATCCGGCCATAAAATAAACCATGTATTTATATTCTGCTTTCAGAAAAGCCATTGCACCTATTTCAATGGCACTGGTTATTTTTAAAAGCCTTTCAGCTTCTTCTTTATTTTCAATTCCATGTGTAAGTGGAATCGAGGAAACTTTGATCCAATAGAAAAGGGCTGTACCAAGCCCAAGAACTGCTGAAGCTATGATAATTGCGACCATTAATTCTCCTGATTTTATTTGTTAAAAAACTGAATTATCAGCGTCTAAAAATGAGGAACGCTTTCGTGCAAGGCATGAAAGACGCATTTTGCCCTAAATTCTCTCATGCTTACAGGTGAAACTGTGATATTGTTGATTTGTTATTTAATTACTATGCTGCGGAAAAAAATACATTTATGAGAGCGACCATCATACACATTTCTGATTTGCATTTCCACTCATATCCTCAAAAGTTTAGTGAATGCAATGCAAAAAGGATTTTGGGTGCAACAAATTTACTTGTTCGACGTGCCAGAGAATTCCCGCTAAAGAGAGCAAAGCTTCTGGTTGAAAGAATCCAGAAAATGGACTGGGACCATCTGGTAATCAGTGGAGACATTACGCAGCTTTCATTGGAAAGAGAGTTTTCCCTGGCAAGAGAAGTTCTGGGTCCGCTGCTTAAAAATGATCAACGGGTAACTGTTATTCCCGGGAACCATGATCGTTATGTTAATCAGCAGCATGGTACAGATTTATTCACTAAATATTTTGGAGAGTTTTTTGGCACGAATGAAGTACATGTGTCTAAAATTAATCAGGAATGGGTCATAGTCGGATGGGACAGCGCACATCCTAATGACTGGAGAACTGCTGCAGGTACGGTAAAAAGCAGCACTATCCGGGCTACTGAAAAACTTATCCATAGTTTCTCCGATCAGACAAACTTTATAGTTGTCAACCATTTCCCTTTGACATTTCCTGAAGACTGGAAGTTTGACAGATTTCATGAACTGTATAACCTGGTGCCGGTAAGGAATTGGATTTTGCAAAATCCTCCAATTCGGCTTTATTTGCATGGACATATACATCTTAACTGGTGTCACCGTCTCCCCAGAGATTCAGCTCCGGAATTGCTGCTGGTCAATTCTGCTGCATCCTGCTCAAAACTTCATACCGGACAAAGCTCATCGTTTCATCAGATTGTTTTGGAAGACAGCAATGTGAAAGTGAACCCAATTTTGCTGAATTGAAAAATGCGTTCTTTTTTTGTTTTATTATTGATGATCAACTTTTCTGCTGCTGTTGG